>CBHEUU010000023.1:0-17261 GCA_965990355.1 uncultured Chitinophagaceae bacterium | reverse complement strand
TTTGTGCCCTTTGTGGGAAAATCTAATTGAGGAACTACTGGTTTAATTGGCCACGTAAACTATCTTATAAATGAACAATCACTGTATCAAAACCGCACATTTCCCTACTTAATAAGTTCGCATTTTATTGTTTTTCAACCTAATAAGTAGATGGCATTTTTCTTGGCGCTTTTGGCATATTTCCTTCGATCAATACCTGATAATACCTCCACTATGCTAAAAAACTATTTCAAAACCGCATGGCGCGGCTTGCAAAAAAACAAAGCATACAGCGCATTGAACATTCTTGGTTTGGCAACAGGAATGGCCGTCGCCCTGATTATCGGGCTCTGGGTTTATTATCAGCATTCTTACGATAAATTTCTTCCTGACCACCAGCAGGTGTACCAGGTACGCCGCAATTTTTATGGCAACGGCGACACAATGAACTACGGCGGTACTTCATTAAAGCTGGCGACAATATTACGTACACAGATCCCGGAGATACAATATGTTGCTGAAACGGATGGCTTCGGTATGCATGGCTTAAAGGTCGCCGATAATAAATTCTATATAAATGGCGGACAGGTTGCGGGCGATTTTCTTAAAATGTTTCAATATGAATTACTGGAAGGAGACCCCAATACTGTTTTAAGCAACCCATATTCTATTGTATTAACTCAAAGCACGGCAAAAGCTCTATTTGGCAACGCGGACCCTTTAAATAAAATAGTTCGTTTTGATAATAAAAATGATCTGAAAGTAACCGGGATTCTAAAAGATATCCCGTCCAACTCCACTTTACAATTCAGTTACCTCGTCCCATTCAGCTTTTTGGAATCTACTGATAGCTGGGTAAAGCTTGCACGCACAAAGGGTTTTGGCTGGACGAATTTTATGACGTTCATAAAATTAAAACCAGGAATTTCTTATGCGCAGGTTGCTCCCAAAATAAGAGATCTTCAAAAAACAGAGACGGATAATTTTATGTCAATGGCAACCAATATCATTCTTGATCCTGTTGCAAACTGGCATCTGTATGAAAATTTCAAAAAAGGCAAACTGGTCAGCGGTTTTATAGAATATGTAAACATTTTCACTATAATCGGCATACTGGTATTATTGATAGCCTGCATCAATTTTATCAACCTTACAACTGCAAGGTCAGAAAAAAGAGCAAGGGAAGTAGGCATAAGAAAAGCGGTGGGTTCAGGTAAAAAACATTTGATATTTCAGTTTCTTACCGAATCCCTTTTACTCACTTTTATCGCCTTCATTTTTTCCCTTCTTTTTGTTCAACTGGCATTGCCAGCTTTCAATACACTTACAGGCGCAGATATAAAACTCCCTTTAAGCAATTACCGGTTTTGGCTGATTGCATTATGTTGCGTTTTTATAACCGGAATGATCGCAGGCAGCAGACCAGCCTTCTATCTTTCTTCTTTTGAACCCGTGAAAGTATTGAAAGGCAAGCTACATTTTGGCAAAGCAGCAGCATTGCCGAGGAAGATACTGGTAGTGCTGCAATTCAGTTGCTCCATCGCACTTATTATTTGCACTTACATTATTTACCAGCAGATCCAACATGCTAAAGACCGGCCTTCTGGCTACGATAAGGACAGGCTGATGATAACGGATATGAATGAAGATCTTGGCAGCAACTATACCGCTATTAAAAATGAATTGGTGGAGAAAGGCATTGCAGAAGCGGTTACTACAGCATCTTCGAGCATAACTACTTCAGGCAACCATAGGGATGTAGACGACTGGCCAGGCAAACGACCCGGTGAATCTGTGGATATGGGTGTGATAAGAATTTCTGATGCTTATTTTAAAACACTTGGCATACCTATGAAAGAAGGGAGGGATTTCGATAGCAGTGCTGACACACTCAATGTAATATTCAATGAAGCCGCAGTTAAGTTGTTGCGATTACAGAACCCGCTAAATCAGACCATCACCTGGATTGATACCAAATTAAGGATAGTTGGTATTGTAAAAAATGTATTAATGGCATCCCCGTTTGCGCCTGCCGAACCTACTATATTCTTATACGATCCAAACCCACAGAATGTGATCATGTACAGGTTGTCATCAGGTATAAAAACACAAGATGCAATCGCTAAACTCACTGCAATTTTCAATAAGTATAATCCAGCTTATCCTTATACATACACATTTGCCGACGATAATTATGCAGCTAAATTTAAATTGGAAGTATTGGTTGGAAAACTGGCTGGTTTATTTGCAGGGTTAGCAATCTTCATTTCATGTCTTGGCTTGTTTGGTTTGGCAGCCTATATTGCTGAACAACGCACAAAAGAAATTGCGGTCCGCAAGGTGTTAGGAGCTTCTATATCACAAGTATGGCTATTGCTTTCAAAAGATTTTATTGTACTGGTGCTGATAAGCTGTGTGATTGCATCACCTGTTGCTTTTTATTATATGCAAAACTGGTTGCTGCATTATGATTACAGGATAGTAATAAATCCGGTTGTGTTTATTATTGCAGGTATTACTGCCATTATTATAACAATTATCACTATTAGTTTCCAGGCCATTAAAGCCGCAATTGCAAACCCGGTGAGGAGTTTGAAAACGGAATGATATTTTTTCCCGTTTTCTTACCTTTGCCCACTTATGACCGTCGCCAAATCAGTAGCATTTCACACCCTCGGGTGTAAACTCAATTTCTCGGAGACCTCTTCCCTCTCACGACTGCTTGAGCAGGAAGGGTTTGAGAAAAGGGAATTTGAGGAAGTGGCCGACGTGTATGTGATCAATACCTGCTCGGTGACGGAAAATGCGGACAAGGAATGCCGCCAGCTGGTGCGCCGCATCCAACGGAAAGCCCCCGAAAGCCTGGTAGTGATCACCGGCTGCTATGCACAGCTGAAGCCGAAGGAAATCTCCGAAATTCCTGGGGTAGACCTGGTTCTCGGTGCTGCCGAAAAGTTTAATATCGCTCAGCATATCCGCGAACTGGCTAAAGGCGATTCCGCGAAAATCTGCTCCTGCGATATTGAAGAAGTGACCGGTTTCCATTCTTCTTATTCCCTGAACGACCGTACCCGCACTTTTCTCAAAGTGCAGGACGGCTGCGACTATAACTGCTCTTTTTGCACCATTCCAATGGCCCGCGGCAAAAGTCGAAGTGATACCATTGCCAATGTGATCAGAAGTGCAGAAGAACTGGCTGCCAATGGTGCCAAAGAGATCGTGCTCACGGGCATCAACCTGGGCGATTTTGGAAAAGGCCCGGATGGAGCCGGTTCCGTGATCGGCATCAACCAGCGGGAAGAGAATTTTTTCGAATTGGTAAAGGAACTGGACAAAGTGGAAGGCATCAGCCGTTACCGCATTTCTTCTATCGAACCCAACCTGCTGACCAACGAGATCATTGATTTTGTGGCTAATAGTGATAAGTTCATGCCTCATTTTCATATTCCGCTCCAAAGCGGCAGCAATAAAGTGCTGGGGATGATGCGCCGCCGGTATAAAAGGGAATTGTATGCCGACCGGGTAAAACTGATCAAAACCCTGATGCCGCATTGCGCTATCGGCGTGGATGTGATCGTTGGTTTTCCCGGCGAAACAGACGAAGCTTTTAAAGAAACATTCGACTTTTTACACTCACTTGATATCTCTTATCTCCACGTATTCACTTATTCTGAAAGGGATAACACCCATGCGCTTACACTTGGCCCGGTAGTGTCTATGCACACACGCCATGAGCGTAATAAAGCCTTACGGAATCTTTCCTACATGAAAATGCAGTATTTCACCGGGCAACATGCCGGTCAAACACGCAAAGTACTGTTTGAAAAACATGATAAAGCCGGGATGATTGAAGGTTACACAGACAACTATATTCGGGTAACAACGCCGCACCGGGAAGAATGGGTGAACCAGGTAGTGGATTGGGCGCTTTGAACCGGGTAACAAAGGATGGACGATATTTGTTCATCACCAAACAGTCTACGCTAACCGGTATTTGTTATCTTCTTCTAAAAACTGTGGGACGTACTGGACTCGAACCAGTGACCCCTACTCTGTCAAAGTAATGCTCTAAACCAACTGAGCTAACGTCCCGTTAATTTTAAAAGAAAACCCGCCGTAGCAGGGCGGTAAAATTAAGGGCTTTTTATCTTTATAGTACGGTAGTATTTTTATTTTTTTACCGTGCAACTTTCGGGCACACCATTTGTCTTTTTAATAGTGATTATGAAGAAGTACCAGGTAACGATACAATTTGAGATGAAGGACGATTTCACCGACCTGATCCCACCTCACCGGACCTACATTAATTTCCTTATCAACAAGGACATTATTGATCAGTATATCGTGAGCATGGAAACCCAGCGCGTGTGGATTACGCTTAATGCGGCTAACAGAGAGGAAGTAGAAAAACTGCTGAAGAAATCTCCTATCTATAAATTCTGGCAGTACGAAATTGATGAGTTGTTTGTATGGGATGGGCAGCATTACAGGTTGCCGGCAGTTCAGCCGAATTGATTTTGATATTGCAGCCATATAGTCTAATATAAACGTCTCTTTCACTTTCCCTGAACCGGTCACAAATTGTGACCAGTTACCAAAGCATCATACAAAAGTCTTATTGCCTCATTCTTTCGTCGAATAAGGGTAGTTAATGTGAAGAACTCGGCTTCTTATTTCCTATATTTAAGTATTATAAAATACTTATCATGCATTATTGGACCCTCCTGATTATTGGTATTGTTTTAACCGCTGCTGTTTATTCCCAGACCATCTCCCAGGACATCCCTTCTGCCGAACAAGTACTCAAAGAAGCTACTCAAACCGCCACTAAAGAAAACAAAAAAGTCTTTATCATTTTTCATGCTTCCTGGTGTGGGTGGTGCCATAAAATGGATACATCCATGAATGATAAAAGTGTAAAAGCATTTTTTGATAATAACTATGTGATCCGTCATCTTACAGTACTGGAATCCGAAAAGAAAAAAAATCTTGAGAACCCCGGCGCCGAGGAACTGATGGTAAAATATAATGGTAAAGGCCAGGGAATCCCTTTCTGGTTAATCTTTGACAAAGACGGTAAATTTCTTTTCGATTCAAAACGGAGAGCTGAGGGCGAAGGCCCCGAGGCCGGCGATAATGTTGGCTGCCCTGCAAATGAAAAAGAAGTGGATTATTTTGTGAAAGTGTTGAAGCAAACATCGAAACTTACCGATCAGCAATTGGAGATTATTTATCACTTGTTCCGGAAAAACGATCGATAAAAATATTTCCTGCAACAGTCTACCCAATATTCAAAACCACGCTACCTTCTTTATTTTGCCTGCCCGTAAACAGGTACAAAAAGCACTGCATCTGCCACAATCACCCCATCAGCATTTTTATCGGAAATTTCCACATAAGCTTTCTTCCCCTGTACTAATTTATAAGTCCCCAATGAAACCCATTCTCCTGATGTCTGCCCTTCTACGCGTATGTCTGACTGGTTGATGATCTTTTCTGTTGCCTTTTCCCCATCATAAACAGTGATATGTGTTTTTGCTGAAGCATTCTGAAGCTTGGGAAAATATACATAGACACGATAATCGCCATTTTGTGTAACGTTTGGAATAAACCGGGCTGATCCGGCTATACCGTCCCTGGAATCATCAGTGAGAAAGGTTGGACCATAGCCTCCAGTACTTTCTTTTTTCCAGTTTCCTGTTATCTGAACAAAATCGCTATCCTCGTTATCTACTAATATTTCCGGTGTACTGCCATCTGCAAGAGGATTACTCTTCAGTATACTTTTCACTTCATCAACATTTACCTGCTGAACAGTTATTTTCTTATCAATAGCCTGGCAGGCAGCTATAGCAGAAGATTGACCCAGTACCATAAACACCGGTTCCATACGGATCGAACCGTACGCTATATGCGATGCTGACAAACAAACGGGTACAAACAAATTCCCGACTTCCTTTCGTTTGGGAACAATGGCCCTGTATGAAATAGCATAAGGCCCAAATCCGTGGACTTCAACATTTCCTTCGTTCTTCACCTGTCCATTTATTACCAGCCTTTCACAATTGTGGGAGTCCATGCCATAAGCAGCCATTCCCACTCCATCTTTTACCTGCTCCCTTCCCTGGCAATGGTGCTCTGTCATTACCAGTTCCCCTATCATGCGCCTCGCTTCACGAACATAAAGCTGATGAGACCAGTTCCCATTATCTGTATATTCATCTTTTGGATAGCCCCATTGTTTCATTTCATTCCTGATATGTTCAGGTATTTTGGGATCGTTCCCAATGAAATAAAGTAAGCCCTTCGTGTAGTCTTCATGTTCCTTCCATATTTTAGCCCTTTTAGCATAGCTGGCATCAGGATAATCCCAGTTCATGCCGATCATATCTGTAGAAAAACCACCTCTGTTGTTGATATCAGTTTTTCCATTAGGCATCAAACTCCAGATAAAAACATCTGTAAGTGCTTTCCACGGAAGTTTCTCCTTCAAGCGGAGAAGCAACGCATACTTATTAGGATCATAATTCTCAGGCCTGGTAATGGGAACACGGTTTTCCGGAACATTAGTCAGTGCAATACGAAAGTTGTATGCCTGCACCATTTTATTCCCTGCACCATCTGGCTGTGGCACCTGTTTACTTATGCCCCATAATAAGCCAGACTTCGGATCACCGGGCTTTACGTATGGATCAATGCTATCCGGGAATTGATGCCCGTCCATTAATTGGACCCCGTTTATTGTTTCACCATACTGGCTGTTTGCTTCACGCCCTACAGTATAGGAAACACCCGAACGGGCCATCAGGTCACCTTCATACGTGCAGTCAATAAATACTTTAGCGCGAACTGTTTTATTCGTAGCTGTACCAGGTTTATAAGAATTCTCCAGCGTAATTTCTTTTATCTGGTTGCTTTCCTTTTTTACTTTTAAAAGCCGGTTTTCAAACAGTACTGTAAAGCCTGCCCGTTTTACATAGTCATTAAAAATCGCTTCTGCCACCTTTGGCTCAAAGATCCATTGTTCAAATTTTCCGTAATGTGCACCTATACGACGGTAAAAATCCCTCGCAAGGCCTGTTACCACATATTTATTTCCGATATCTGTATAACCGAGACCACCTGAAGACAGTCCGCCCAGGTGCTTGCCCGGCTCAATCAAAATAACCGTCTTCCCCATTTTTTGAGCAGTATAGGCAGCAATTACTCCTGAGGAAGTTCCGCCGTATATACAAATATCAGCTGTAAGGACGCTTGTGCCCTGTTGTGCAAAACCTGCACTGGCACAAGTAATCGCACATAATAAAGCTACGATGTGATTTCTCATTTTTTGTTCGTTTCTACTATGGATTAATCGTATAAGTAAATACACCATATGCATACGCATATCCCAGCCCGATCTCAAACCCTTGCATGGCTGAAGATAATGTTATTATTACCATTTTTTTAAAGTATAAGAGTATTTATGGAACTATTCCGTCTTCAAACTCTTCACCGGATTTGCCGTTGCTGCTTTGATTGCCTGTACACTCACTGTCAATAAAGCAATCAGCAAAGCCACTGCTCCTGCAGCAGCAAAGATCCACCAGGAGATGGCTGTACGGTAAGCGTAACTATCCAACCATTGATGTACTAACCACCACGAGAAGGGTACAGCAATTACAAAAGCTATCAGCACCAGTTTCAGGAATTCACCCGACAGCAACATAAATACCCTTGTAACACTTGCGCCAAGCACTTTGCGGATGCCGATCTCTTTGGTCCTTTGCGAAGCCGTGAACATGGCAAGTCCTAATAAACCCAGGCAGGAGATTAAAATAGCCAGAGAGGCAAAACCTTTGCTTAAAGAACCGATCATCTGTTCACTTTTATACAGGGCTTCATATTCTTTATCAGCAAACCGGAAGGAGAAAGGAAAAGCAGGATTTAATTCTTTGCATAAACTTCCTAATGCAGTCAATGCCTGCTGGGTTTTACCGGCTTCTGTTCTTACAATTATTGTTCCCCATCCTTTTTCAGATAATTCAATGATCATAGGCTCTATCTGATCATGAAGTGAAGACAGATGAAAATCTTTCACCACACCGATGATCGGTCCCTGCTCCCCTCCTTCCAAATGCAATGTTTGACCAAGCGGATTTTTAAAACCAAAACGTTGCACTGCTGCTTCATTTACCAGGAATCCACTTTCCTTATCACTATACGCCGGTGAAAAATCACGGCCCTGCAATAATTGTATGCCCATTGTTTGAACAAAATCATTTCCCACATACGCGATGGCCATTGTTGGGCGGTAAGACGGATCTTTCCCTTCCCATACAATGCTATCCTGGTAGTTGTTGATGCCTGTGGGTGATCCTGTCATTAGCGATATGGATTTAATGCCGGGTTGCTGTAAAGCTTTTTGTTTTAAAACTGCGTATTGTTTGTCCAGTTCCCCTTCCAGTGGAATGGCAATAAGGTTTTCTTTTGTGTATCCGATATTGCGTGTTTGTAAAAAATTCACCTGCCTGGAAATAGTGATCGTGCCGGTGATCAGCAGAATGGATAATACAAACTGGAAAACGACCAGTCCTTTCCGGAAGTTCAAAGCACCATTGCTGAAACGCAATATACCTTTCAATGCTTTTACAGGACGAAGTGATGATAGAACAAGAGCAGGATAGCTGCCGGCAATAAAACCGGTGATCAATCCAAGTCCTATCAGCTGCAACCAGAATACAGGTTGTGTAACAGGTATCGCGATCTGTTTGCTTGTAATATGATTGAACAAAGGCAGCAGCATTTGTACTACTATAAGCGACAATATAATGGAGAAGAATACCAGCAGCATGGCTTCGCTGATAAACTGGAAGATCAGTGTTGACCGTTCAGCTCCCACTACTTTACGCACACCAATTTCTTTTGTACGTTTAGCTGCACGAACGGTGGAGAGATTCATAAAATTGATACAGGCGATCAACAGGATAAACACGGCTACGAGACTGAAGAGTTTGATATATTCAATGCGTCCGCCGGCAGGTACTCCATTATTGAATTGTGAATGGAGATAGCGTTCATCAAAACGCTGGATGCCGAGTTCTTTGCGAAGTCCCGGTCCTTGCGTAGTATAGTATTTGTCGAGGAACTTTGCAATGGATGGACCAAATGATGCGGCATTCGCCGTTTTCTTTAATTGAATAAAAGTTTGCGGTCCCTGGCCGCTCCATTTAGCTTGGTCAGGATGCAGGATCAGGAATTGTTGCCAGTTGCGCAGGTAATCAAATTGCAGGGAGGAATTAGCGGGGAGGTCGTTGAAGACTGCTGTGACGACCAGGTTGTCCTTGTTGTCATACTGAACAGTTTTACCAATCGCTTCAGATGGTGAGCCAAACAATGAAGTCGCCATCTTTTTGGAAATGGCGATACTCAGCGGTTCCTGCAAAGCATTGCTGGCATCGCCTTGCAATAAAGGAAAGCTGAACATTTTCAGGAAGTCATTGCCGACCCAGACGCCTTGTTGTTTGAATACTTTATCGCCGTTGCGGAATATATCCCGGTCCCAAAAATAACCGCTGGCGTATTCCACTTCAGGTAATGTCCTTTTCATTTCTTCAGCCAATAGACCTGGTGTGGAATAAGTGGCGCCTACTTCACCTTCAGCATATTCTCTTTCGTAAACACTGAAGAGTTGTTGATGGTTAGTGTGAAAGCCATCTACATTCTGTTCATCTTTTATCCATAGCATGATCAGGAGGCTGCACGCCATGCCTAGGGCGAGGCCGGAGAGGTTGATAAGAGAAAAAGCTTTGCTTCGGAGAAGGTTGCGCCAGGCGATGGTGAGATAGCTGCGGATCATAAAGACAGATTTAGTGCTGTTCAATAGTGTAAAGTGTCTTCTTCAAAGGCTAAAAACGATACCAGTTTTACACTCGTCTTATTTTCAAGGCGTTACCCTCAATTAAATAATCGGAGTGTACGTTTTCATTACAGAAGCTGTTTCGCATGCGAACGTCTATTTATGCGGGATGATAGCAGTTGCTTCGATTTCTATCAATATGTCTTCTCTGAATAGTTTGCTGACCTGTACCAGTGTACTTGCTGGTGGTTTTGTCGTATTAATAAATTTATCCCTGACATCTCTTACTTTCTGGATCTGTGATACATCCAGAGTGAAGTAACTTAGTTTAACAATATTATCCATTGTGCCTCCGGAATTGGTCACACAATTTTTTATGTTCTTGAATACTTGCTCTGCCTGTTTGGCCATATCGTCTTTACCTACCAGGTTTCCTTTTTCATCCAGGGCAACCTGCCCGGAGATAATGAGCATGGTGCAATTGCCAAGGTTTATTTCAGCAACATGAGAATATCCTCTTGGCGTAGACAAGGATGAAGGATTGATCAGTTTTACAAGGGATGTGTCCTGCTGTGAAAAGCTATAGAATGATACCAGGAAAGATAAACAACCTATTAAGCCTTTCTTCATAAAGTAATATTTAGAAAGGCGAAGTTAAAATGAAAAAGCCTTCCGTCGCGGAAGGCTTTTTATGGAAGTTGGTGGTGGCGAACCTTAGAACGAATACCTTAAACCCAGCTGACCTTGTGTCCTGCTATTAAAATAGTCAATGGCATAAGGCTTACCAGGATCGGAAAAAGTGAAAACCGGATAGTTGCCCGGGTTTTGCGAAGACGGATGCTGCACCGGCACCAGCCCAATGCTAGCGGTTGAGTTAAATGTATTAGGGGAAAAATATACAAGCCCCCAGCTCTTATTCAACAGATTAGCAAAGTTTACAACAGTAAGGCTAAGTGTCAGTACCTGGTCTTTTTTGTTTTTGTTAAGATGGAATTCCTGTGCGAAGTACAGATCTATCGTATTGTTCCAGAGCGTTCTTCCCGTGTTGCGTTCTGTAAAATCTCCACGCCTGCTTTTCAGATATTTATTGCCATCGATATAAGCGTTAAATGCAGCTGCCTGAGTTGCAGCAGTAATAGTCGTTCCATTTACTACAATATCCTTAAAAAAATGTACGGCTTCATCTTGTCCAGGTATATACGCCAGGCTTACCTGTTGCGAAAGCCCCTGGGGACTATAATTTACAATACCGTAAGTAAATGGGCTGCCTGATTGGGCACTCACAAAAAAACTAAGGGTGCTGGAAGTAAAAGGGCTCCATGTTTTACGATAGTTGATAGTAGATACAATCCGGTGCCTGATATCAAAATTGGACCAGGCCAATCCGGCATTATTGGGATGAAGTGCCTGATTAAGCTGCCAGTTACTTTCCATAGAATTCCGGATGCCATTAAACACGTCCTTAGACTCTCCGTAAGTATAAGAAACGTTGACATTTAACCCCCAATGATAGTTTTTTGAAACAGTTCCCGTTACTGAAAAGCGGCTTCCCTGGTTTGTATTACTTAATTGATACACATTTGAAAAAGAAGGATCAACCGAACCGGAAAAAACGGGGTAGCGATGATTTATATCAAAGCCATAATAGCGGGGATCATCTTTAATATTGATCTGCTGAAAGAATACGTCTTTAATCGTTTTGGTATACAATCCCTCTACGGTAAACTTATACCCTGCCTTTGAATGGAAGTCTATGCCAAGACTGGCACGCATAACTTTTGGCATTACAAAATCATCGCTTATCACATCTACCTGCGTTTGACCGACCATAGGTTTATTTACGATTACGCCGTTCGCTTTTATAAAGTCTGCTATGCCATTGGAAGAAGGCCTCAATGGATCTGAACCAGGAACAAAAGGTTTCTCGTCCGATTTTTGATCATAAGCACCATAGTTGATGCCAGTATTGTAAAATGCATATCCAAGCCATGCAAATGGTATCCTTCCGGTGAAATAACCCGCACCACCTCTTAGCACCCATGCTTTGTCCTCTGATAAGTCATAGCGCAACCCAATCCGGGGAGAAAATTGAGGTTTGGTAAGAAACTTATTAGTGATCTGAGACAGCGGCTGATAATAATAAGTGGAACCAAAATGTGCATCCGGGATAGCGTTTTGAGTGCGTTCACTGATAGCTGGTTTTTCCGGAATAAAAGTATAGTCCAACCGGATGCCCGGGGTCAACCCTAATCTGTTGTTGACCCGTACTTCATCCTGGACATATACCCCAATCATATTTACATTGAATTTTGCTTCCGGATTGGCCAGTATATAATCCCGGTTATTATTATTGTAATTGAAGCTTCCTCTGACACGATAAGGGTTACTCGCCAGAAAATCTTCAATACTCAGATAATCCACCCTTCCGTTCCATGCATTGACAAACCCATAATTCAAACTATATAATTCATTGTGCGTACCGAATAGTATAGTATGATTACCTCTGTGCCAGGTAAGGTTATTGGTAATTTCCAATGTTTTTTGCCGCATATTAAAAATAGAAGCTTCCCTATCTGTACCAAGGTAGATAGTAGTACCCGGACTGCGCCCCAATATCTGCACCTGCGGTAAAGCCGGATTGGATAAAGGGGTCCTGTAATCACGAATAGTTGTATAACCTACTAAGAAAACGTTGGACAACCCTGAACCCAGTTTTGATTTCAGTTCGGCAACCGTTGAACTCTGGTTATTGGTTTGCCGGTATGCCATTGAGCTAAACCGGAAATCCATTTGATCGCGGTCCATATTTACAGCCTTCGACCAAACTGTACTATTACGTATGGTCAGCTGATTGTTGCTGTTGATATTCCAATCAAGGCGATTAAAAATCTTTTGCGATTGTGAAGAAGAAAGATACAGTCCTGCACTTCCGGGATCAAAGCTATCACCATAGCGGCCCGAAATAAACTGGCGGATGTTCTCTGCATCGCTGGCACTTAAAATATGTTCCGTTTCCTTACTGCCCACGTTGAGTTGTGTAGGATCCCTGCGGCGGGTTATTTCAGCATTAGTAAAGAAAAAAAGTTTGTTTTTCACAATAGGAAAACCCAACCGGAACCCACCCTGGAAATCATAATATTTGTCGTTCATCTTCCCCAGGGAACCCGCTTTATCGCTGCCGGTAAGAGCAGCATTACGTCCAAACCCATACACAGATCCTCCCACTTTATTGGTGCCGCTACGGGTAACAGCGTTAATGCTTCCACCGGTAAAATTTCCAATTTTCACATCATAAGGGGCCAGGTATACCTGCATGTCCTGGATGGCATCAAGGGAGATGGCGTTTGTCCGGGTACTTGAGCCGGGAGTACCGGAAGTGCCTGTGATACCACCCGCTGAAGGACTAAACCCAATAGCATCATTATTAATAGCGCCGTCAATAGTAATATTATTATACCTGAAATTGGTGCCGGCAAACGAATTGTCTTTTGAGGATTGAGGTACCAAACGGGTAATATCCTGTAAGCTGCGTGATATAGCCGGCATGTTTGCAATTTGAGTTCCTGATATATTTTGACCGGAACCATACTTGCCTGCCAATGGAGATCTGCGCGCCGTGGCAGTTATAACCACATTTTCAAGAACTTTGTCAGCCGGATAGAAACGTATATCTATCTTGAGCGGATCTCCCAGGCGTACTTCCACATTATCCTGCTCAAATTTTTTCATTCCGGTATAAGTCGCGCTTAATGTATAAGGCCCTCCAATACGCAAATTAGGAAGCAGGAAACTACCCCTGCTGTCTGTTTGAGTAGCATACTGCGTCCCCGACGGAGTATGAACAGCTGTTACCGAAGCGCCATTTAAAACTTTGCCTGCACTATCTGTAACCAGCCCCTTTATACTGCCATCTGTTTGTTGCGCTGTAACATTATTGACCATGAGGCCAAACAGAAGCGATAGCGTTAACCAACATTTCCGTTTTACCAAAATAAAAGAAAGCATGTAAAAGAATTTATGGAATTAGAACCCTATTAATAATATGTAATACGCCATTACGCGCAGATATATCCTGCGTAATCAGATTTCCTGTAATAACAGTTCCCTGAGCATCACTTTTTTCAATACTTATTCCCCTGAACCTGCCTGGCCTTGAAAAATCTGGCAGCAATTTTATCTGCGCAGGTTCACTGTCCAGCATTGTTTCCGCATAGCTATTGGAAGCAACATCGGCTTTCATGATGTAATCGTAAACATATTGCCGTCCCTTTGTGATATGCGGGATGATCAATTGAGCGAGATCAGCCGGTGACATTTTATAAATACTGTCTGTGCTCGGAATTCCTATTGCATTAAAAGCTGCATTCTCCGGAGCAAACAGGGTAAACTCTGGTGCACTGTTCAAATCATTGCCCAGTCCGCTACGTTCAAGGGCTGCATTAAAGAAAGTAAGATTGCGGGCATTGGCCACCAGTGTTTTTACAGAAAACTCAACAGTAGGCTCCAACACTTTTTCCAGAACGTACACGTAGCCATTGGAAGCTTCGAACTTTGATCTTTCAGCTCTCACTCCATTAATAGTAATAACAGAGTCCCGGTCGTTTTTTGAGCGGCTGAGGTGTATCGGTAATCCATCTTTCATTTTTACGGGCTGATTAAACGCATAGGGTAACGAATCTAAATTGAGCAGACCCATATAAATATGGTACGGAATCACCCGCTGCAGAGCGGCTGGATTATTTTTTACAGCCGCTACGCTTGTATAACCAAAAGCAGTAAATGCCGTATTGGAAGGAGCAAAGACTGTAAAGGGCCCTGCTGTTGTGAGAAGAGTAGTATGGCCTGTCACCTGCAGTGCACTCCCGAAAGTTGTAAGGTTAAAGTTATTATTGGCAACAGCTGCAATACCTCTTGAGTTATATATATCGTCCTGCTCGTCTGATTCTTTAGTACAGGAGCCCAAGAATCCTATTACCAGTAATAACCCTGGGATTTTTAATAAAGGTCCGAAACAAAAATTCCGCATAAGTTGGCGATTAAGGTGTGGGAAGTAATAAATTATCAAGGCGGTGTATCACTCCATTCAGCGCAGTAACGTTTGAATGTTCTGGTATAATGGTGGCTGTTCTGCCGTTAGGCGTATCGCTTCTCCGTATCGAGATCGTGTTGTTGCCTGTTTGAAAAAGGATGTTTATTAAACCTGTCGACCTGTATGTTTGAGTAAAATCCCATGTGTTCTCATCAAAGTAAGTCCAATCGTAAAAAGTGAGACTTGTAGCCTGGCGCAGCCCCTGGTTATGCAACACGGAATTCCAGGACATATCACTGATGTAAATCAATTGGTCGTATACATTTGTAACAGTAGATCCATACTCATACATTATGTCGGACATTGCACCCTGGCCCTTGGAGAAAAAACAGTAATTCAATATACTGTCCATGTTCGTAAACATAGGCCTCCTGCCTGTATTCTCCGGGTATGCATCGAAAGTAATATAGGACTGACGGATATAATCGTCCAGGGCAGCCGAGTCAGCAAATCCTGCTTTCCGGAAGGCATTATTTTCCGGAGCAAATACAAAGTAGGAAGCATTCATTTTTGATTCGCCGCTAAGAAAACCATTGGGCCGGAAGTCTTGCATTGTAGATAAGTAATTATAGAAAGGTATCGGTATTATACCAAAATATTCCTCCAGTTTGTTGACCGGGCTAATACCAACAAGGTTCTCTTCATAAACCCGGTTGCTGATCCGCAATGCAGTAAGGTAAAAGCTATAAGAGGTATCTGCCTCCAGTAATTCATATACGCTCTTTTCAGGCTTTAACGGCAACACATCAATCAGGTTCACTGCTCCGTCGGATGCCGGGATCACATTTCCGTCGATACTGCCGCAATAATTTCCATTCAGGTAAACGCCATCGTTCCACCAGCCCAGGTTAAGACTGTAAAAATGATCGTAAATGTTTCCGGAACCATAATAATCGTAGAAAACTCTTCTGGGTGCTATAATAGGGAAAATAGTATTGCTGACTGAAACTGTTGCTACAGAGTCAGGCAGATAGGTTCCCTGAACAGTGAGGTACTTAATCAGGCTGCTACAGGAGTCATCCGATAATGTCTTGGCTATTTCCAATGTATACCCCTTTGCTTGCCATGCAGCGTCCCTCGGCACAAACAATGTAAATGGACTGGCGGTATCTCTTTTAGCCTGCCGTAAACTATCCATGTATGTTTTAACGCCTGACCTTTTATAAATCTCTTTATAAATGCTGAGATTGTTTGCTGCACTTAAAATTGCTTCTATCCTTTGTAATGGCGGATGCTCGAATTTCAGCGGAGGTTCCAGCGGCACAGGAATTTCCTTCACCTTTGAGCAGGAGTATGCTCCAACAATAGTAACTATTAGAGCAAGAAAATATATTCTGATCTGATTCATCTTGGATTTATTTAAGCGCTTGATCGGGCATCAAAAACAGCCCGTTTATATAATGCACTACGCCGTTTACGCAGTTATAATTCATATACATCCCCTTTGGCATACCTGTATAACCAAAATACCTGGTCTCCCCGGCATACGGAATATTGTAACCGGTATTCCAATCGTCATAAACCGGTGCTGAGTCGAAATTTGATCCCAGTATCTTATAAACCCATATCTGCCCTCCCGTATGATCCGGCATATATTCAGGGGTCAATCCATCAAAAAGAAAACAACCATTGATGTCTTTGTTCATCATCACAAAACCAATATTGCTGTCACTGGTCGGTAACAAGAGCAGTGTTGGGTTTGAGAATGGTATCTGAAAATTGCTGAGATTGGTATATGATTGAATATCGTTTGTGAAAACCCTGTTGAAGTTCAGTATATAAGCATCCATGAACAGTGACTTTATCTGGCCCAGGTCCATTTTGTTGATACTGTCCGCAGTGATGCCGTAACGAAGGAATACTGAATCCGGCGGGGCAAATACAGTAATCTGCTGTGCAGAAGCCAGTCGCTCCCATTGCCCAAATTTTTTGAGCCCGCTAACAAAGATGCTAAGCTCAGGCCTCGAAGCAAGAAAATCCTGTAGATTACTTTTTCTGGTTTTAATCGCTGTTGGGATCTGGTATACGATACCATTCAGCAGTGATGTGCCATAACTATTGGGTAACTGGAAGGAACTTTTAGGATTGGCAATTATCGTAACACCATTTATAAAGATCTTTCCAAACAAAGCGGGATCCTGGGTCCCTGTGGCTGTTGAAAAATAAGACACAAGGAGTTTGTCGCCATTGATGGATTCAAATTCTGTATCAAGCGACCTCGGGATGTCGTTATAAAAAACACGCCCGGGAAGAGTATGGGTTCTTAAAAACGATCTGAGACTATCAACTGACCATCCACCAAAATCAGCCGGTGTAAAAATGCCTATATTATTAAACCCTTCGTTATTGACGGCA
>CBHEUU010000022.1:0-17338 GCA_965990355.1 uncultured Chitinophagaceae bacterium | reverse complement strand
CACGGTAGGTAACGGTATAACCATACAGCCCCCATGCCTGTCCGCGGGCCCAGGTTGAATGATTGGCATAGCCCTGCGCTGTTTCCCTTGACAGCACTTTGCCCGTGAGTGAATCATAACAAACTACATGGTAGCAGCTGGAATCCGGGCGGACCTGGTTTTTTATTACATTCAGCGCATGTGTAATGGCTATATTTTTATAACGGGGATCACCGGTAGTTTTTGATGCAAAGAATAATAGCTCCAAGTTCATCATATTGTCGATGATCACGGGATAATTATATTTATTCTTTCCGTCCCATGAGCCAAACCCGTTCCATGATTTTATACATCCGGTCTTTTCGCTAAACCTTGTGCTCAGTGATTTGGCTCCCTGGATCAGTATCTTTTTGTATTGCTCATTACCTGTCAGCCTGTAAGCATTGCCATAGCTGCAATACAGCATAAAACCAAGGTCATGATGCTCGGTAAAATTCTGCAAGGGCTCCAGCCTTTCCGTCCACAATATGGCATTGCTTTTTAATGCACTGTCTTTAGTGGCTTCGTATGCATACCATAATTCTCCCGGGAAAAAACCTGAAGTCCATTCATACTTATTGGTCATTTTTTGTTGACCTTGTTTGGTAAGGGTCCAGGGAAAAAGCGTGTCGTTCTTACTGGTAGTAACAAGCATTCTTTTCAATTGCGCAGAGGCAAATGAAAAATTGTCTTCGATAAAGGCTGTTTCATTCTTACCAGAAGTAAATCCCAGGGCTACACAACAACTTATAAACAGGATAAATAAACTCGCTTTTTTCATTCGTATATCTTTTTTTAAGGGGTACAGATTTAATTAACAACGATGCGGATTGATTTTGTGCTGTATTGACTTTCATCAATGCTTATTTTCCCACCGGAGAAAACAGCATTGTATTCACCCGGTGTAGTGTACAGGTAATTGTATTGCAATTCTGCGGTGCTACGGGAGAAATTCTTCACCTGTACACCCATGTCCGGCGTTACTTTTTTAAGATCAATCGGTCCGGTGATCACCCATGCTTCTGATGGCGAAGTGGCTGCTCCGGCTGATGTAGCACCCGTGATTACGAGAGTGGTTGACCCAATATTCCAGTTGTAGTTATTGCTCACTTTACAGGCAAAGAACCCGGGGCTGAAAGTGGCCACTCCATAATTGGTATAAGAAATATTAAAGGCATTCATATTGGCGATCACATAACTTGTGCCATCGGCCAATGTATTCCTGACGGTAAATGAATCTATCGTCCATTTGTTTTGTGCAGAGCCTGTATAGCCGTTATATTTAAATGCTATATACACAGGTTTGCTTTGTGAGCTGAAATCAGAGAGATCGATATTGCCCGATGCCACCGCTGTTGAACCTCCTGTAGAAAGAGTGGCCCTTGAGGTGATATCTGTCCATGCTGCATTATTGATACGGGTAATGGTAGTCGCCGTATCACCTACCACGGCGCCTTCAAAATTATTAGAGACCAGCAAGGAAAATGAATTATCCTGCGAACCATTTGCCCTGATGGTCCTGAATCTCAGCAGGGGAGTACCATCGGCAGAAGTCCTCTTCCTGAATTCATATCTTTTTCCTACTTCACCGGAATAAAAGCTGATCACATCCGGATTACCAACGAAGCTGAACCTTGCCGTATCGCCGACTACCAGGTCTGTTTTTTCTGTCTTTACATCAAACGTTTCATCGCCGATGCTGAGTGTTTTGCTGCAGGAAGCAAGCAAACAACCTATGCCTATAAAAAGAAGAATATGTTTAATCATTGCATTGTTTGTTTTGTACAGTAGATCAGTTTGATTACCATCCGGGGTTTTGGGTCATTGCCTTATTTATATTGATCTCCAGAGACGGAATAGGCAACAACAGGTACCGTTGAGAGGTTGCTGCTGTAGAATAACCCAGTATCCATCTCGATTTATTGGTGGTGGAGGCATTGGAGCTGTTGATCTCAGCTGCCATATTGGTCATTACAGAAGAGAATATACCCCACCTGATAAGGTCAGCTTTACGCAACCCTTCCATGCACAATTCACGGGAACGTTCATCTATGATCGCCTGCCTGAACTGGTCTTTGGACAATCCTGGAGGAAGATCGGCAACAGCGCTTGGTTCTGTTATTGACAACCCATATCCTCTTCTTCTCACCTGGTTAATGGCATCATAAGCTATAGAAGTAGCGCCGTTCACTTCGTTCTCTGCTTCGGCCAGCATTAACAACACATCGGCATATCTTAATATCGGGAAGTTGGTGCCGTTTACATATTGTTGTTTAGTTGGCGCAAGCGGTTCATAATACCTTCTCCATTTTCCTGCTTCCCTTCCAATAACATTGCTGGCGGTGTAATAGGTCCTTGATGCTGAAGTGGTAGAGCTTACAAAATAGAAAGGTGATATCGCCCAGTCGCGCCTGTAATCGCCTGCACCGTAAAGATTATAGAGTTTAATTGTGGTCCTGATATTGGAACCAGCGAAACCAGTATCCAGGTTATTGCAACCCAGGTTCATGGTGCCCAGCTTGCCCAATTCCCAATAAGCAGTGTTGTTGTTATTGGTATAAAAATCCGCTTCCCACATGCACTCCTTTATATCATAAATATCCTGGCTTTCATTGATGAAGATCTGGCTGTAAGCGGAATTGGTGATCGCTGCATTATAAGCAGTGCGCAGCGCATGCTCATTACTGGCCACTACCTTCTGCGCCCATTCCAACGCTTCGCCGTATTTTGTTTGATCCAGTAATGGATAACCTGCCATGTACAGGCAAACGCGTGCAAGGATTCCCTGGATAGCTGTTTTGGTAATACGGCTTGAATTCCCCACAGCTGTGATTGCATTCACTTTTGATTCTGCTTCTTTCATATCAGCCAGGATGCGGGCGTACACTTCTTTCGTAGGTGTTCTTGGCAGGTTCACAGAGTTAACATCTGAACTTGGATCAAGCTTTAAAGGCACATCACCATAATTGCTTACAAGTAAGAAGTGATAATATGCACGGAGAAAGAGTGCTTCTCCCAATATTACCTGGCGCTTTGTTTCATCCATCGACGGTCTGTTGATATTGGCAATAAGCAAATTGGCCCTCTCAATACCGATATAGCATTGCTGCCATAATCCCGTTACATACACATTCGTGTAATCATATTGATAGAACATGGGAGCTGAATAGGAATTGGAGCTGTAACCATAAAAGGCCTCATCTGTGCAGATACCCAATTGAAACCAAAGGGAACTGCAATACAGGTATTCATTTCCCAATGGATCATACACAGCAGCAAGGGCAAGATTCAGGTCACTTTCGCTATTGTAATAATTACCGGGTTCCACAAAATCAGTTGGGTCCTTATCCAATACCTTATTGCAGGATAGGATAAAAGGGGATAACAGTAAAAAAAGCAAGTATCGTTTCATATAGTTTTTTTTATTCGTAGAAGAATCAGGTTAGAGATTAAGATTTAAACCAAACGTAACAACCCGCGGACGTGGATAAGCCGAATAATCAAAGCCAGGCGTTAACACCGAGTTGAATACGCTTACTTCAGGATCGATACCAGTATATTTTGTCCAGGTGATCAGGTTTTGGCAAGACACATACACGCGGCATGATTTGATCTTAACTCTTCTCAGCACGCTTTGCGGCAAGCTGTATCCCAGTGAAACAGTTTTCAACCGCAGATAAGAGCCATCTTCTATCACCCGTGAGTTGGCTCCTGTAGGTGTAGTGGGGCCACCACCATTCACACGGTACAATGTGGAACTCGTATTAGTTGGGGTCCACCTGTCTTCATAACTCGCAAACTGGTTCAGGTTGGTACGGCCAAAAAGATTTCCTTCGAAAATGTACCGGTTGGCATTTATAATATCATTTCCATATGACCATTGAAAGAAAATATTCAGGTCAAAAGATTTATAGGTAAAGTCGTTGTTGAAGCCGCCTGTGTGGATAGGTAAACCTCTTCCGATGATGGTATAGTCATTGGCGTCAACTGTAAGATCGCCATTGATGTCCCTGAACTTGATATCACCAGGCTGTATCGCACTTCTTAAATTTCCGTTGGTCGACACATTGTCTTTCAGCACGTAATTACCATTGGTGGCTTTATCAAAATCGCTGTATTGGTACACACCATCCCAGATATAGCCATACATCATACCCAGTTGATTACCCACCTGGGATATGTAAGAGGGGATAGTGGAGAAATAAAAATCAAAGGGTGCGGTTGAAGTAATGCTGCTTTGATTTTCGGTCAAAGACAATATTTTGCTTCTGTTGAAAGAAATATTCACATTGGTTTTCCAGGAAAAATCTTTTTTGCTGATGTTCACCGTATTCAGGGTCAGCTCCAATCCTTCATTCCTGACACTGCCGATATTTCTTAATGCTGCTGCATAACCTAATGATAGAGGAAGATTGGCATACAGAAGAAGATCGGTTGTTTTTTTACGGTAAACATCTGCTGTGAAGTTGATGCGGTTACCCAAAAAACTCAGATCGGTTCCCAGGTTTAATTGGGAAGTGGTTTCCCATTTCAACCCTGCATTGCCAAAGCTGGAGGTAAATGCACCCGGTGAAGTAACATTACCGAAAGTGTATCCCTGCGAATTGGTGGCTACTGCAATGGACGATAAATAAGCAAAGTCCCCGATCCGGTTATTACCCGTTATACCATAACTGACGCGTAGCTTTCCATCAGAAAGAAACCTGAACTGCTTCATGAACTTCTCCTGCTTGAACCTCCAGGCCAAAGCTCCCGAGGGGAAATAACCCCATCTGTTGTCACGCGAGAATTTCGAAGATCCATCAGCCCGGTATGACAGGGTCAATAGATAAGTCGATTTGAATTTATAATCCATCCTGCCGAGGAAGGAGACCAGTCCCCATGACGAGGTCATGGCCGTGACTGTTTCCGGCGTTCCTTCATTCAATCCGCTAAGACCGAGTGAGGCATTGGGAAGATTGGTGGCGCTTGCACCATACCGGGAAGTTTTATTGCCTGTTTGTGAGAACCCGGCCACGAATGTCAGGTTGTGGTCGGTACCAATCTTTTTATTATAAGTAAGCGTGTTCTCATTCATCCAGGTGGTACTCTTCAAAAAGATAACTGAGCCATTGATGCCTTTGGTAGCACCCAGTCTTGAATATTTATTGCCATACACAGTGAATGTATCATTGAACTGGTTCGTCTGAGTAAGATTGTTGATGATACCTCCTGTTACACGCAGTCTAAGATTGGGAATGATATTGTATTCAGCATAACCATTGAGGATGGTATTGGTAGACAGGTTTTCCCTGAGCGCATGTTGCTGGTTAAGCACCGGGTTGATCCTGGCATCCACTGCAGGGTCCACACCCGGATCAAACAATATATCTTCCAGGTTGGGTACTCCGTTGATAGCGAAATTGCGGTAACCCCATACGCTGAATAATGTGCCGGTGGTTGAATTCTGGTTAGATACACCGGAAGGCTGCAACCCGTTTTGATTGAGATAACTGTAATTGATGTAAACACCGGCCTTGATCTTCGAGCTCAGGGTTTGATCGAGCGATAAAGTGCCCTGGTAGCGTTTATAACCGGAGTTGATAATAGTGCCTTGCTGATCAAAGATGTTTCCAGACAGGTAATACTTAGTGTAATTGTTGCCACCGGTCAATGATAAAGAATAGTTCTGCATCGGTGCAGTTCTGAAGATCTTCGACTGCCAATCAATCGCCGGTTCATCCCTGTATGATTCCAGGTCTCTTCCATTGGTAAGATAAGTGCCGGCGGCATCTGCATAACTTTTCTCCAGCTGGTATTTTACAAATTCGTAAGGGTCCATCAATTTCATCGTCTTGATGTTTTTCTGGATACCATACGAAGTATTAAAGGAAATGGAAGGCGCTCCTACTTTTCCTTTTTTAGTGGTAATAATAATTACGCCGTTGGCGCCCCTGGCACCGTAAATGGCAGTGGCTGAAGCATCTTTCAGCACTTCCATTGATTCAATATCCTGCGGATTGATCACGTTGTTGTTGGGCGATTCTATAGGAAAACCGTCAACCACGTATAAAGGGGAGTTGTCCTGCGTAACGGAGTTGTTGCCCCTGATCACAATATTTACGGATGAACCAGGCTGTCCGTCAACAGATGATACAGACACACCGGCAATCCGTCCACCCAATGCCTCATCAAAAGAGCGCACCGGGGCTTTCTGCATGGCTGCTGTTGGCGCTTTGCTTACAGCACCGGTTACATCACCTTTGGTGGTTGTACCATAGCCAATAATAATTATATCATCGAGGTCTTTGATTTTTACTTTAAGCACAATATTGTACTGGCTCCGCTGGTCCACTTTTATTTCTGCATCTTCATAGTTGACTGAAGACAGCGTCAGCACATCACCGGTTTCCGCAGAAAGCCTGAAAATGCCGGCGCTGTCGGTTTGTGCCGCCACTCTTTTCCCTTTTACGGCAACAGATATACCTGGCAATGCTTTGCCGGCTGTGTCGGTTACTGTACCACTGACGGTTTTCTGGGAAAAGGCAATGGAAGGGATTAAAAAAAGGGATGCAATCAGTAAGTGTTGCAGGGAACAGGATGCCATCCGTTTTGTCCCGGAAGACAATAAATGGCTTAGAAGCAATCGCATAAACAATCGGTTAAATATGAAAAATATGGGAGCACTAAATTTGAAAGAATTTGCACAATGATAGGGTCAAAAAATCGACAGAATAGGGCATTTTTATAAAAATTACCCTCATTTAGCCAATTGCTTCAAATATATTTTGATGTTTTAGGTGGAAAAGCACCAGTCCGGGCCGGGTAGGCTACCGTGAAAGGGCAAAAAATAAAAAGAAAAAGCTAGTTTTATTGCGATGTGCATCTTTAGCTGTTACCGGCCCTGGGCGCTGCTCCTCTTGTTTTTTTTAGCAACCCGGGTTGCTTGCCAGGGCCAATCCCTTTTTTTTCACCATCTGAATGTGGAAGACGGACTTTCGCAGAATTCCGTTTTATGCGTAGCAAAAGACAGCCGTGGATTTATGTGGTTTGGCACCCGGTATGGGCTGAACAAATATGACTCAAGAAAAATAACGGTTTACAAAAACAAGCCGGACGATTCCTCCAGCCTTTCAGGCAATTATATACTTTCTTTATTATCTGATAGCCGTCAAACACTTTGGGTGGGTACCCGGAATGGTCTTAATAAATACAATTCTGCAGAAGATAAATTCGAACGCGTTCCACTTCCCGGCAATCCTTCAGCTGCCAGTACATATATTACCTGCCTGTATGAAGATTCAAAAGGCCGTGTATGGATAGGCACTTCCCAAACACTATACATGCTTACCAACAGGGGAAAACCCGGATTTATTTCATTCACCAACCGTAAAGATTTTCCCCAGCGGGGCGTGCTCTGTGTGTATGAAGATAAAAGCGGCGCTATCTGGGCAGGCACTTATGGCGGCCTGGTTAAGGTCACTGCTGCAGGGAATGATTTTTCAGCGCTTACTTA
This sequence comes from uncultured Chitinophagaceae bacterium, assembly GCA_965990355.1. Taxonomy (GTDB): domain Bacteria; phylum Bacteroidota; class Bacteroidia; order Chitinophagales; family Chitinophagaceae; genus Terrimonas_A. Next base: position 9,825 of record CBHEUU010000022.1, on the reverse strand, counting down.
CCGGCATAATGCTTCCGGTGTCAACAGTCTCAGTGACGACCAGGTTACGGCTATTGCACAGGATCCTACAGGCAAGCTATGGATAGGCACATTGAATGGCGGACTGAATTTATTTGATCCGCAAAAAAACAGTTTTACTCATTTTACGGATGCTGATCAGTCACCTACAAAACTGGTGAATAATCATATCAGGAAACTGGTGCTTGATGAAAAAGCCCGGTTGTGGATCGGCACACAGGAAGGCGTTTCTGTGCTGGATATTAACTCCCGCCATTTTACTTCTTATGTAAACGATCCCTGGAATAAGAACAGTTTGAGCCAGAACTCTGTGCACAGTTTGTATAAAGACAACACTGGCTCGGTATGGATAGGTACTTTTTTTGGCGGTGTTAATTTTTACACACCCTTCAGCACCGAGTTTGCCATATACAATAACCGTTCAAAGCCTTATGGATTGAACAATAATGTGATCAGCGGGATAGAAGAAGATGAGCGTAATAATTTGTGGATAGGGACCGAAGGCGGTGGACTGAACTATCTTGATAGAGCCACCGGTAAAGTAACATATTACCAACACCGTTCCGGTGATGCTGGAAGTATAGGATCGAACCTGGTAAAAACAGTTTATAAAGACAGGGAAGGAAATATCTGGGTTGGCACGCATGGCGGCGGACTGAATCTTTTTGAAGCACAGTCAAAACGGTTCACCAGATTTTTATATAAAGACAATGATCCTGAAACACAGGGCCTGGAGATAGCCTGCCTGCTGGAAGACAGTAATAATATTTTCTGGATTGGAACAGAAACCTCCGGGATCAGACTATTCAGGAAGAAAGTGAAAACATTATCTCCTTATCCTGAAGGCGCCGGCATTGCTGCAGCAATAGGTAACAAAGCCATTCTTTCCTTCCTGGAAACTTCACAAAAAACGATCTGGGTTGGTACAGCTTCCGGCTTGTATGTAGTTAAGGGTAACGACGTGAAATTGCTGGAAGAAAAAAGCGGTTATCCATTTTATGTGAATAGCCTTACGGAGGATGAAAAAGGAAATATCTGGGTAGGCACCTATTATAATGGCATCATAGTATATAATGATGCCGGTATTAAGATTGCTTCTTATACACAACAAAACGGTTTGCCGGATAATAATGTGCTGGGCATTTTGCAGGATGACAGAAAAAAAGATTACTGGATAAGTACTGGTAATGGATTGACAAGATTTGATCCTGCAACAAAAAAGTTTACTGTATACACAGAAAGCGATGGACTGGCGGGTAATGTGTTCAACAATCATTCTTATTTTAAAAGCAGCAATGGAGAGTTGTTCTTTGGCGGGTTTAATGGCCTTTCTGCTTTTTATCCCGAGCATATGCAGGGAAATAATATAGCGCCACCTGTGTTCATTACTTCCATGAAGCTCTTTAACCAGAAAGTGGAGATTAATGACAAGGATAAAATTCTTTCCCGCGATATCAGCTTTACTAAAAAACTGGAGCTAAGGCATAATCAAAATGTATTCACTTTCGATTTTGCTATTCTCAGCTATATCAAGCCTGATAAAAACAGGTATGCTTACAAACTGGAAGGCTTTGATCCGGATTGGAATTATACCTCCATTGCATCGGCTTCTTTTACCAATGTGCCGCCCGGTGATTACACTTTTGTAGTGAAGGGGGCTAATAATGATGGTGAGTGGAGTGCTCCGGCTTTATTGCAGGTATCCATATCACCACCTTTCTGGAAAACATGGTGGGCCTATGGTATTTACCTCTTACTGTTTCTGACGCTTACATTTTTTATTGCACGTTTCTTTTTCCTGCGGGCACTTTTAAAACGTAACCTTGAGCTTACACAGTTCAAGCTTAATTTTTTTACCAATATTTCGCATGAAATACGTACGCATCTTTCATTGATTATCGGGCCAGCTGAAAAGCTGATGCTTACAGGCAGTGATGATCCGCAGGACCAGTCGCAATTGCGGACTATTAAGAATAATTCCGAAAGCCTGTTGCAACTGGTAAATGAACTCATGGATTTCAGAAAAGCAGAAACAGGCCATCTTCCCCTGCATGTATCGGAATGGGATGTTGTTGCATTGGCGGGATCCGTGTTTGACTCTTTTAATGATCAATCTGTTTCCAGGAATATACAAGCCGCTTTCACCAGTTCGTCCCCACGTATGGATGTATGGTTTGATAAACTGCAATTGGAAAAAGTACTTTATAACCTGCTGTCCAATGCCTATAAATTCACACCCGATGGTGGGCGTATTGAAGTGGACATTGAAGAAAAGAAATCAACAGTAGAGGTCAAAGTTACCGACAATGGCAGAGGCATTTCCAAAGAAAATATTGCGAAGCTTTTTGATAACTATTTCCAGGAAGATGATGCAGGAAAGCAAAATACAGGGTATGGTATCGGGTTAGCTTTATCAAAAAGTATTATTGAATTACATAAGGGCACGCTTATCGTTTCCAGCGAAGCAATGGATGGTGAAGAAGAACGCACCACCTGTTTCACCGTAAGCCTGTTAAAAGGTAAGGAACATTTCAGCGAGGAACAGATTGTTGTGCCCCAGCATACAAACACTTCTTCGCTTTCACGCGAGTTACCGGTGCAGGAAATTCCTGCTGCCAGTGAAGAGATGGCCATGTCAGGCACTGTCAATACCATTCTGCTGGTGGAAGACAATGCATCCATCCGGTCGTTTATCAGGGAAGCCCTGCAAAAGCAGTATAATATAATGGAGAGCAGTAATGGACTGGAAGGGTTGGCAGTTGCTACAGAAACAATTCCTGACCTGATCATCAGTGATGTGATGATGCCTGAAATGGATGGACTGGCTTTTTGCAATCATATAAAAACCGACGCGAGAACCAGTCATATACCGGTGATATTGCTTACGGCTAAAACTGCTGTTACTCACCAGATCAGCGGCCTGCAAACCGGTGCAGATATTTATCTCACCAAACCGTTCAGCATCCAGGTGCTGGAATTGCAGGTGCGTAACCTGCTTGCATCACGGGAGCGGTTGTGGCAGCAATTCAGGCAACAACTCCAGGTGCCTGCTCCTGTCAATAGTAATGATGAAGCTCTGGTAAATGAAACTGCCTCAACTGAAATAAAAGCCACGCCACTACATCCGATAGATGAAGCATTTCTGCAAAGCATTATACAAATGGTAGAAGAGCAGATGGATGATCCATCATTTGGCATTGCCATGCTGGCAAAGAAAGCAGCTATGAGCCAGCCGGTATTATTCAGGAAGATCAAGGCTATTACCGGGATGACTGCTAACGATTTTGTGAAGTCTCTCCGGTTGAAGAAAGCAAAAGAACTGCTGAAAGAAAACAGGCATACGGTATATGAAATTGCCTATATGGTAGGATATGAGAGCAGTAAATATTTCAGCAGGGAATTTAAAAAGCAATACGGGCAAACGCCCAGCGACTACGCAAAAGAAACTGAAGCAAATTAGGATTGTGTGCAGGAGTGGATAAGTTTAGCTGAGTGATAATAAATTGATGAACACCTCAGACCCAGCCCTTTTTTCAATGGAATTATAACAAGGCTCCATTGTTTTAATAGAAAACTTTTCTTCGAAAAGCTCTTTATATTCTTCCGTTGTACCTCCAAATGGCGGACCGTCGTCTTCAAATAACCGGTTGAACAATACTCCAACCAGTTTGCCGCCAGGGTTTAGCAGATTATTTATTTGTTGCACGTAGGCTGGTCTGCTTGCTGGTGGCAAGGCACAGAAAAATGTTTGTTCCAGTATCAGATCATATTTCCCTTTCAGCGCAAAAAAATCACCGGTGATGATTTGCAATTGTTTGCCCAGGTATTTACTGAATTTATTTTCAAGCGATGAAGTGAGTGATGATGAGATGTCAATGAGGGTAAGATTGGTAAATCCATTATCCAGTAAATAAGCAGCTTCGTAACTATTGCCGCAACCGGGAATAAGAATGGCTTGTTGTTTATCTTCTAACTGATCAATATATTCTTTCAGTGGGGGAGAAGGGTAGCCAATATCCCAACGCGTTTCCTTGTTTTGGTATAATTGGTCCCAGTATTGTTTGCCGGTTTTATTTTCCATATTCAACTGAAACTGGAATTGCAAGCGATGATCAAAGAGGGCATCGTTTATTCAACAGGCAATCCTGCTTCCTTCCAGGCTTTGATACCCCCTTCAAGATGGGCTACATTTTCATACCCCATATCTTTTAATGTTTTAGCAGCCAATGCTGACCTGCCGCCGGATGCGCAGTGCAAAATGATCTTTTTGTTTTTATCAAACTCAGGTTTGTGATAGGGAAGTGATGCGTCGGCATAGAATTCCAGCATCCCGCGGGAAGCATGTGTAGAACCAGGTATTTTACCTGCAGCAGTTAGCTCTTCTGCTTCCCGGATATCAATAAGTTGTGTATTCCCTTTTTCCATTTCTTCCTTTACCTGGGAAGGAGTGAGATTTTCGATTTGCTGTTTGGCTTCTTTTACCAGGTCCATAGCAGATTTAGCTGACATATAAAAAGTATTAAGCTGAACAATATTGGTAGTGGCTGCATGTTTCAATAAAGGTACAAAAAACAACAGGTTACACGCTCAGAAAGCTAAATACTTTTGGCATGGAAACTGATTTGAACATAGGGATATCTGTATAGTTATCAGAGGCATTTTTTGACTTAGGTAAACAATACTGATCATTATGAAAACACTATTTTCAATAGCCTTTATTATAGTGACTGGTTTTGCAAAATTTAAACCAGCAACACAGGAGATCTATCTTAAAGAACCAGCAACCAATAAACCAGACACCATGACCTACCCCATAAAACATATCAGCGTCTCCATAAACAAACCGGCAACGGATGTTTATCAGTTTGCGTCCAATCCCGAGAATTTCCCCAAATGGGTTGCGTTTGTTAAAACTATTACCCGGCAGGGTGATTACTGGATAGCTGAATCTTCTCTTGGAAATATCAGGATAAAATTCCCCCCGCAAAATGATTTCCGGGTTATCGATCACGATGTCACTCTATCCAATGGTGATGTAATCACCAACCCGATGAGGGTTATCCCGAATAACAAAGGCTGTGAGTTTGTATTTACCCTGTTCCGAAGGCCCGGTGTAACAGAAGATGATTTTAATAAGGATATAAAGTCGGTAACAAAGGATCTCCAAAAATTAAAAGAGATAATGGAAAATTGATACAAGCATAAGTCTGTTGTAAAATTTCTATCTTATTTAGGGGTTAATACCTATTCACTATACAATATTTACTACAAGCTGTCACAGCTTTTTCGCATAATTTTCAATTTCTAATTGAAAATTACATTTTACCCTGGCGTTCACGGTGTACAATCCCTATGAAATCCCCATATTATTGAGCAAGTCATTCACATCCACTCAGACTGGCTCATTGTTGTTTTCCACCTCGCGTAATTGGATCGAACCAACAAGCCTGGTTACCACCAGTGCAAGTATGTGTAGTATACATTGTACAATGAGACTTTATTTATATGGATGGATTAAAATTGAATAAAAACTGAAGCATTTATGAAACAAAATTTACTCTTACTTTCACTTGTTGCGTTTCTTTTCCCTCTGTGCCTTGCCGCTCAAACCGGCAGTGTAGGCATTGGCACTACCACACCCAATACCAACGCCAGCCTTGATCTGGGAGCTACGAACAAAGGCCTTTTGATAAACCGCGTGGCGCTTACCGCTGCCAACAATCCTTCTCCTATGGCGGCAAACGTAGCCGGCATGTTAGTATACAATACAGCTACCGCCGGCACCAGTCCCGACAATGTCAGCCCCGGCATTTATTTCAACGATGGCTCGCGGTGGATCCGGTACGTACCCGTTCCCCAGGGATTATTTGTAAGAAGCGCCGGCACGCAGGTGATCAATGGTGCTGCAACAATTACGGATTGGACTGTAGTTACCAACAATTTTGGCAGTGCCTGGAATGGCAGTGTATTTACTGTGCCCGCAGGTATGCAAGGCTGGTACAGCATTAGCGTTGGCTATACCGCCAATCAGGGCTATGCGGGTGGTATACGGACCGCTGCCCAGCATGCACAGATAACAGTAAATGGCGCCACCATTGCACGGAGTACAAATGCGGTGAGTATTACGGGCGGTGTTGTGAATGGCAATGCGCCCGGGACGGGCAGTGCTAATGCATCCGTGAATTATTATTTAAATGCGGGTGACCAGGTTTCTTTAATAGGCAATCATTTAAGCTATCTGGTAGCATCTGGCAATCCTTCCACACCAGCACCATCCGATCCTCTTAATACTTACCTGTCTGTTTTGAAACTATGATTAATTATAAACCCCGTCTTTCTATGAAGCATATATGTTTACTATTATCAACTTTCGTGTTCATTATTACTGTTTCTGCCCAAACAGGCAACACAGGCATCGGCACTTCAACACCCGGAAGCAAACTTACTGTCAATGGTTCATTGGCTGCCAATTACCGTTCGGAGACAGCTATTACCGCTACTATCGGAGCAAATGATTTTTATGTAGTATGGAACGGAGCGAGCAATGGCACACTCACACTGCCAGCGGCTATCAGTGGCAGTGGCAATTATAAAGGCCGTCTGTATTATATCAAAAACACTACTGCTTCCAATAATCTTACTCTTGCCGCCAATGGAAGCGAATTGATTGATGCTGCAGCCAGTATTTCCCTTCCCCCCGGCTATGCTGTTAACATTGTGAATACAGGGTCCACCAGCGGCACTACCTGGGAAGTAGTCTCTTTTGCAAGCACCACTGGCATCCCGCAATTCCGCACGTCTTCTGTAATGGTTACGAGTGGTTCAGCTACTATAACAGCCGCCACCAGCACGGCGGACCTGCTGCCTGGCATGACGCTTGTCGTAAACAATCCAACCGGACAATCACTCAATTATTTGGTTAATAGCAATATTGCATTTGACGCTGGCGTTGGCACTCCGTTGAATGCAGCAGTCAATATGTATATACATATAGCCCCCATATTATATGTTGATGGAGCTGCAACTGCTTTCAGGACTTTTATTGAAGCAGAACCTTTAACAGGTAATAATAATGCGTCTTCCAATTTTATTGGATCTCTCAATGGTACAGTATTGCTTTCTCCCGGTAACCATACTATTGAAATACGTTATACGGTACCGGCTTTTGCCAATCTTAGCACGTATGCATTCAATCAAGGGGGCAGTGTTATCACGGCTACTACCATTTATTAAATAGTAATTTTCTACTTTATGAAACAGATCTACTCCTCACTTTTATTCTTTGTGATATCCAGCCTGGGTTCAGAAAGAATATTTGCACAAACCGGAAATACTGGCATTGGTACCAGCACACCAGGTTCGAAGCTGACCGTGAACGGTTCTTTCGCCGGAGCCTACACACAGATTACCGCTACTACTTATACGGCCGGCGAGAATGATTTCTACATCGTTTGGAATGGAACTGCTGCAGGTACCATTACATTACCCGCTTCCACCAGCGGAGCCGACCGGACCGGGCGCCTCTATTATTTTAAAAATACTACTGCCATATACACACTCACTCTTGATGCTGCCGGTACTGAGCTTATTGATGCTGAACAAACTGTATTGTTGCAACCCGGCGAATCAGCCCTGCTTGTTAAAACCAATATCAATACCGCTACAGGCGCAACATGGGAAGTGGTGCAGATTGGAAAGACCCAATCCCCCTATTATCTTGTTGCAGCCGGGGGAGCACAAACCTTTGCTGATGGGACCAGTGTGCGGTCGAATTTTACGGCATTGGAATATTCGACGAATGGAGGCGCAGACTTTAACACGACTACAGGAGTATGGACCTGTCCGCAAACCGGCAGGTATAAAATACAGGTCGAAGGTCAGGGGACAAGCACTGTTGCGAGTACCCAGAGTTATGCAGGTTTCAATATAATGAAAAACGTCAGCACTTCACTTACCCTTCAATATTTCATGATCTCTTTCGCATTGATCAACAGCGGATCAGTAACTGCCATAACGAACCTGGTAGCAGGCGACCAGATAACCGTTAATGTAAATATGTGCAGTGGTTGTGGTACCGGTATGAGTTCTACCCGGCGTCGCCTGGAAATATCGAGGCTGTAATGCTGATCAGTAGCACAACAATAACTTTTTCTTCTAACCTTTCATTAAATAAAGAGCATGAAAAAAATTTTACTAACCAGTTTGACTATCTTCCTGGGTATCTCCCGGATGTTTGCTCAACTGTATAACGATGCCGGGCTTACTAATGATGGCAGTCTGCTCAGCGATTGGCAAAGTCAATGGTTTAATACCCTTAACGGTATCTACACAGGCACCAATAATGGTGTGTTTGAACACCATGGCCCTTCATCACAAACTTTTATCAATAACGGTGCTTTCAATGCGACTACAGGACATGCAGATTATTTTCTGGGGCCTTTAGGAGCTACCGGCGCACAGGAGATCGGTGGCAGTGCAAGACCTTTCTTTTTCAACCTCTTTTTTAATAACGGCGCAACAGATCTGATCAATATTACCAATACAGACGGCGCTAATGTAAGGGGAACTGCTACTTTCAATAATGGGATTACCACTACCGCCCGCAATGTTCACCAGGCTGGCGCCTTGCGTTTTGAAAACGGAGCTACCTATACCGGCGGCAATAGCGATGCACAGCATATTGATGGTTACGTAAGCAAGATCGGCACGGAGGCATTTACTTTCCCGGTGGGTAGCGGTACTGATCTCCGGACAATTTCTATCAGTGCGCCGGCAGCTTCTGCTGAAATCAGTACAGCCTGGTTTAGCGGAAACCCTTCTTCTGTCACTGATCCTTCAGATGGTACTACACATAGCAACACTTCCGTATTAGGACCCATCGTAGTCGTCAGCAATGCCGGATTCTGGGATTGGGTACCGGTGTCAGGAAGTGATGACGGTCTTATAGTAACTGTGTCCGTCCCCGATCTTACTTCATTTGCTACTGCTTCTAATTTGCGCCTGGTAGGTTGGGATGGTTCCAGGTGGATAGATCTCAGCGGAGCTGCAAATGCAAGCGGGGTTTTAGAAAACAGCACGTTGAGCGGAACTATTCCTGCCGGTGTTGCTATTTCTGCTATCAGCATTGGCAGTCTGAGCGCGGCTCTTCCGGTTCACTTTATATCTTTTACAGCCACAGCCAGTGATTGTAAAACGATCGTTCGGTGGAGCACTGCCACAGAAGATAATAATGATTACTTTGAAGTGCAACGTAAGCATAATGATGCTGATTTTACTGTTATAGCTAAGTTGGATGGAGCAGGCAATTCAACTGTTCTTCAGCAATATGAATATATCGATCCGAATCCTGTATCCGGTAATAATTTTTACCGTATCCGCCAGGTAGATATAGGTGGTAACAGCAGTTATACTAAAATAGCATCGGTGTTGAATAATTGCGGAGGTCAAACTGTAAAAGTATATCCTACCGTAAGCCGTTCAACAGTAACCGTACAGTTACCGGAAGCCTACAGGAATGCAAAACTATCCCTTGTTGATCTTACCGGCCGGCAGATAAATGCTGCTATTCAAAGCAGCAGCCAGCAAAGAATAGTGGATTTAAGTGGATTGCCATCAGCTCAATATTTATTGTTGATTGTAAATGATAAGAAAATTCAAACATTCAAAATAGTGAAGCCGTAAACTGCTGATATTTTATATTAATGTTTACAGATATAAACCGACGTTCAGATAGAGCGTCGGTTTATTTTATATAGCCGGGTATTTTTATTACGATTAACCATAATTTAAACTCTTAACGAACCACGG
>CBHEUU010000021.1:0-17380 GCA_965990355.1 uncultured Chitinophagaceae bacterium | reverse complement strand
GATCATTATATGGGAGCAAGAATGCCGGTGTTTGGCCCAATACTTATTCTTTCTCTTTTACTGAGCACCATCATGCTGTTCAGAGAAGCAGGCGCATTGCCGGCCTGGTTGATGCTGATAGGCTTGCTGGTGATTATTGGTGACCTGGTATTTACCCTGAATGTGAACCATCCCTACAACAAACTGATCCAAAGCTGGGAGCTCGACAGCCTGCCTGCTGATGTACGCATGATAAGAGATAAAGTGGTAGCCGCATTTTATATACGTGTGTTGTTTATGATAGGTGCATTCATATTCGTACTGCTCTCTGTATGGTTAAGACGGCCAGCCCGGTAAATTTCTCTGTACAATCAAATACAAATCTTATGCTACTGAAATATTTGCTTATCCCTTTATTGCTATTCAATATTAATGAAGAAGCACAGCGGGACACAAGTTTGCTTCCTGCAGCAGAATTATTACTGAACAAAAAATGGGTACTCACCAGTTATGGTTTTGATGAAAACGGCAATGGCCGTGTGGATATGATGGAAGAGCGGATTGAAGAATGTGAAAAAGATGATACCTATCAGTTTTATTCCAATGGCACAGGCATGATGAGTGATAATTCATTTTCCTGCTGTAACGGTATAGATGAACAGGTATTTCAATGGCAGTTCACCAACAATGGGCAAAGCCTGGTGGTGTTTTCTGAAACCATTCACATTATGCGCCTGACAACGCGGGAACTGGTTACGTATAAGAAACTTTCTTATATAAAGGGCCAGGTATTAAAACTAATTACTGTTTATAAGGCCAGCGAATAGAAATTGAGTGCCTTAAACTGTCAGCCTACTGTCAGTTTTCTTATCGCGTAAATGGTGTTTGCGGAAATCGTAAGCTTGTTCGTTTTTCTTCCTGCATTTTTACTGAAAGAAAGCAATATGTGCCATTATCAGACCTTATACCATAATGATAGCACTGGCTATGTGGTAAGATGCCCGGAGTGTGAGAAGATTCAGATAGGTTATGGCAACCTGATGGTCACCTTCGGCAGAGGAGATTTTGATGATTTTCGTTGGTGGTTGAGAAGGATAAAAGATGAGCAATCGCCTTCACAAAGTCCTACGTTGCGCTGCATCGTTATCCCGACGCCTTGTGAAGGAATGAAATTGTTGCTGAGCATGCGGGAGCTGGTGGATTTTGACAATATGCTGGAAGCAGCCGATACAGAATTGCGCTCGCTGGAGCTTATCCGTTTGTTTGAAGATATTTAGTATATCATAAAATGTGGATCATAAAGGTGTGGTCTTAGTCTTAAGACGGCACTAAAAACAGTCTGAAGCCGGAAATCAGGAGTCGGGAATCCGAACCTGTTTCAGCTTTGGGCAACAAACCAATCGTCTTTCACTATTTTTGCGGAAATTTTTTTTAATGAGCCCCGATCTTTTTAATGTGCTGGCCCGTGGCCGCCGTTCCGTATTCCCCGATCAGTTTGATACTTCCCGTAAAGTGGATGACGCAATAATTACCGAAATACTGACCAATGCCACCTGGGCACCCAATCATGGCAGAACAGAGCCCTGGCAGTTCACTGTTTTCAGTGGAGATGGGATCCAGAAGCTGGCCGATTTTCAAAGCGAATTATACAAAAGTGAAGCAGGTGATAATTTCAAAGAGATCACTTACAACAAGCTGAAGCAACAACCTCTCCGAGCTTCCCATATCATTGCCATTGGCATGAAACGGACTACCGGCAAACCCATTCCTGAAATAGAAGATATTGAAGCTGTGGCCTGCGCGGTGCAGAACATTTATTTATCCGTTACCGCTTATGGGCTTGGAGGCTACTGGACATCGGGTGGTGTAACCTATAAAGAATCTGCCAAACCATTTTTTGGATTAGGCGAACAGGATAAGCTGCTTGGCTTTTTCTATATCGGGCATATAGCGGTCCCTTCCACTGCGGCTACCCGTTTGCCGATAGAGGAAAAGGTAAAATGGGTTAAGTGATAGCGTGTATTTTTGATCATGAAAAAATTTATCGCTGTCGCAGCAATCAGTTTTTTCGCCCTGGCTTGTTCTGTATCAGTGAGCAAATACCAGCCGAAAAGGATGGACATACCGGCTGGTACTTACGAGGATACACTTCGTTTTTTATACTCCCTGCCGCCGGACCAATGGCCGGCTCCGTTTATTGATTCAACTGTTGCATGGAAAGAACTGGGCATTATCCCTGAAAGCCCTTTGAAATCATACATGGATTCCCTGAAGCATCTGATCAAATTAGGCAAGACGTTGTTCTTTGATCCGAGGTTGAGTGGCAGTAACCAGATCTCCTGCGCCAGTTGCCATATACCCGATCTTTCCTGGACAGATGGCCGTGGCAAATCAGTAGGACATGATCAGCAGATGAACAAAAGAAATTCACCCACGCTGCTGAATGTTTGGTACTATAAACAACTCTTCTGGGATGGAAGAAGCAAAAGCCTGGAAGATCAGGCTTTCAGTCCTATCAACAGCGAAACGGAAATGCACAGCGATATGGCGGAAGTGATGATGAAGCTGCGGCGCATTCCCGGTTATAAACCTTTATTTGATTCTGCCTATGGCCGCCCGGAAATATCACCTGAAACTGTGACAAAAGCCCTTGCTGTATTCCAGCGCACAATTGTAAGCCGTAAAAGCGATTTTGATGATTTTCTTTCCGGCAAAAAGAATGCGTTGGGCGATGCAGCATTGCGCGGATTGCACCTGTTCCGTACCAAAGCGCGTTGCATAAATTGCCATAATGGTCCTTTATTTACCGATAATGATTTTCATAATACCGGGCTTACGTATTATCAACGGGAATATGAAGATCTTGGCCGTTACATAGTTACCCGTCGTGCTGAAGATGTAGGCCGTTTTAAAACTCCCTCTCTCAGGGACGTGATACGTACCCGGCCCTGGATGCATAATGGCCTTTTCGATAATATTGACGGTGTGATGAACAGGTATAATGCCGGCATGCCGCAACCAAAGCCCAAACCCGGGCAGGTAGGAGATACGCTTTTCCCTAAAACAGATAAGCTGATCCGCCGGCTTAACCTGAACAAACAGGAAAGGGATGATATCGTGGCTTTTTTGAATGCTATTACTACTGAACCGCTGCATATCAAAATGCCGGAGATGCCAAAATGATGGTTTTCCCACAAAGGCACAAAGTCCACAAAGAATAATACGTTGAAGCTGACCAACATGTATTCTTTGTGGACTTTGTGCCTTTGTGGGAGCCCTTTACGCCAGCCTATACACCTTTTTACGATTTCATGGCAGAATAACTGACATATTAATTATTTTTGCCACCAGCATTTTATTAAACCGACAATCATGAAAAAATTATTTTCCCTTTTAGTACTCGTGTTTTCCGCCTCTGCAGTTATGGCCCAGCCGCCAGCCGGTGATGCAAAACCAGGCGAATGGTATGGTGAAAAAACAAATACAGACGGAGCGATCAATATAGCCGAAATACCTGCCAAACTCGAAAAGAAAGAATCTTTCGATACCAAGATCAAAGCCAAAGTGCTGGACGTATGTTCCAAAAAAGGCTGCTGGCTTAAACTGGCGGTGAATGACACTACCACAGCGTTTGTAAAAATGAAAGATTATGCGTTCTTCTTACCTGAAGCCATCAAAGGAAAAACAATCGTACTGGATGGCCAGGCTCAGATGAAAACCACTTCTGTGGATGAACTGAAGCACTACGCTGAAGATGCAAAAAAATCAAAAGAAGAAATTGCCGCTATCACTCAGCCGCAAAAAGAAATCCGCTTTACTGCAAAAGGTATTGTAGTAGTGGAATAAGTATATCTAAAATTATCATTATAGTGCCCGCTGAATGCGGGCATTTTTTTTGGCCTACCCCTCTCTTTGTCAACTCATTGTCACTTTCCTTATTGCGTAAACCGTTTTTCCCGATACAGTACTATCAGGCCTGCATATCCAAATACTTTTGCGCCAGATTATAACGACTGCTGCCAATCAACATTTTAAAAACCATTTCACCTTAAAGGGCCATTCCCGGTTTTCTTTTGCTTGAGCAGTTGACAAAAGTTTTCGGGGGTGTGCCCGCCAAATTTCAAACAGCAATAATCAAATAGCGGGTTTATGAAGAAAATTATAACACTGGTAGTATTGGCAGCTCTCTCCCTGGCAGGTATGGCGCAAACGGCAACCGGCGGGATTCAAGGGAAGGTAACTACTGCAGACGGAAAAGCAGCAGCTGATGTGAGCGTGTTAATCAAAAGCGCCAACACGAATAAAGGCACTACCACTGATGATAATGGTCATTTCGAATTCAGAAAACTGACCGCCGGAAATTATGAAATAGAAATATCCCTGGTGGGATATGAAACGCTTACGCAAAGTGTGGCGATAACAGATAAAACAGAACGTATCGCCCTTCAACTTAAACTTTCAGATAAAGAACTGGAAGAAGTAGTGATCAAAGGCGGTCAACGGAATTATAAAGTAAGCCGTCCTTCACCGACTCTTCGTTTGCAAACACCTTTGCTCGAAGTGCCCCAGAATATCCAGGTGATCACTAATAAAGTGATCGCTGATCAGCAGATCTTCGATATGCTTGAAGGAGTAACACGCAACGTAAGCGGCGTAACACGCAGTGAACACTGGGACAACTATGCCAACATCACGATGCGCGGGCAACAGATCGGTTCTTTCCGCAATGGAATGAATGTGCAAATGCCCTGGGGACCGCTTACAGAAGACATGAGCATGGTTGACCGGATCGAATTTGTAAAAGGCCCTGCCGGTTTTATGCTGGCGAACGGTGAACCTACCGGTTTTTATAATGTAGTGACCAAGAAACCTACCGGCATTACCAAAGGTGAAGCTACATTCACTATGGGTAGCTTTGATACTTACCGCTCCACACTTGACCTGGATGGCAAACTCAGTGAAGACGGAAAATTATTATACCGCCTGAACCTGATGGGTCAACTGAAAGGATCACACAGGGATTTTGATTATAACAACCGTTATTCTATCGTTCCTGTGATCACTTATAATGTAGATGATAAAACATCCATCACGGCTGAATACACATACCAGTATATGCGGATGGCGCTTGTGGGTGCAGCGTATGTATTTTCTCCAAATGGATATGGTGATCTGCCGCGCAACTTCACACTGGCCGAGCCTAACCTGGAACCTACCGATATAAAAGATCACAGCATCTACCTTACTTTCAATCACCGTTTTTCCGATAACTGGAAATTCACTACTCAACTGGCTTATTTTAAGTACAATCAAACAGGATCTTCCCAATGGCCCGCTTATCCGCTGGGATTGAAAGATGATGGAACAATTTATCGTAATGTGGGGATCTGGGATGCGGATAATACAGCTAAGCTGGGTCAGTTCTTCTTAACCGGCCAGGTCAATACAGGAGCTGTGCAGCATCGCATACTGGCAGGTGTAGACATGGGTAATAAAGATTATATAGCAGATTGGAGCAAATCATATTTAATACAAGGTTATGGTTATGATGCCAACGGCAACTACGTGCCTGTTGATTTTAATATCTATAACCCTGTTCATGGAAATGTACCTGGTGATAAATTGCCTGCATTTGACCGCAGCCTTCCTTTAAGAGCACGTGCCAATGGCAATATCATCGGTGAAAGCTACAGCAGCGTTTATGTGCAGGATGAACTTCGCTTTCTGCGCGACCGTATCCGTCTTACACTGGCAGGCCGCTACACTTCCATTAAGCAACATGCTTATGGTACTTATTCAGACGATAATAAGTTTACACCGCGCGCAGGCATCAGCGTTTCTATTGATAAGCAAACATCGGTGTATGGTTTATACGACCAGGCTTTTGTAGCACAGCAAGGCAATGATAGTTTGAATAAACCATTGGTGCCGGTGACCGGTAACAATGTTGAACTGGGTATAAAACGTGATTGGTTTGGTGGCAAATGGAGCACTACAGCTTCTGTATACCGTATCATCCGAAACAATGTGGTAAGCGCAGTACCCGGCCCTACCTATAAAGTAGTTCAGACAGGCCAAACACAAACAGAAGGTGTCGAGTTTGACTTGCGTGGTGAGATCATCCGCGGCCTGAACCTCACAGCCAACTATGCTTATACAACAGCTAAAGTAACCAAGGATGAAGATGCGGCTAAGATCGGAAGTGCAGTACCTGGTACAGGCTTCGCAGATCATGTAACTAATGCATGGCTATCATACCGCCTGCACAATGGAAAAGCAAAAGGGCTTGGTTTTGCTCTTGGTTATCAATGGCAGATTGGCCGCAATACCTGGGATTGGGGAGCTAACACAATAGCGGAACAACTGCCCGATTATTTCCGTCTTGATGGAAACCTTTCCTGGCAGGACAGCAAATACAGTGTAGCACTGAACGTAAACAATATTTTAAATAAATATTTATTCCAGGGAGCACCATATGAACTGGATAATAACCCGGCTACTACCGAGTATTATTATCAAATCGAACCTGGAACAAATTTCCGGATCACGTTTGGTTACAAGTTCTAAACAAAAAAGAAATTACAATAATCAACAACCCTTCCCGTCTTACCGGTAAGTTTTTTACCGGTAAGACGGGAAGGCGAAGACTCAAAAAAATTAACGAGTAAAATGAAAAAGAAATTACTATTATCCCTTTTAGCGTCCTGTGCTTTTTTGTCCAATCTGTTTGCACATGCGCTATGGATAGAAACCCTACCTGTAGGAAAAAAAGGTGTTGCACAGGAAATACGTATCTACTTCGGTGAGTTCGCTGATAAAGATATTACTCCCACTGAAAGATGGTTCTCCGATACCCGAAGTTTTTCTCTTGTGCTCATCACACCAGACAAGCAGGAAATAAAACTGACTTCCAATCAACAAAAAGAATATTTCAGCGCAACCTTCACTCCTGAAAAAGATGGTGTGTATACCGTAATATTGCACCACCTTGTAAAAGAAGTATACCACGGCAACCGCCTGGATTATAATTCCAGTGCGCAAGTGCGGGTAGGAAATACCACAGAAGTGATACCTTCTTTCAGTAATATCGGTATTTATGCAGATGGTAAAACTGGTTTCAAAAAAGCACAAACTATTTCCCTCACGGCTTTCCTGGATAACAAGCCAGCTGCAAAAACCGAAGTGGAAGTGGTAGCGCCAAATGGCTGGTCGAAAAAATTATATACAGACAGCACAGGCAAAGCATCTTTCACCGCAATCTGGCCGGGCAAGTACAACCTGGAGATCACCCGCAGCGATAAAAAAAGTGGTGAACACGAGGGAAAACCTTATGAAACAGAGTGGCGTGGAGCTAATTGCATAGTGGAAGTAACGGACAAATTGTAAGATCGTATAAGTATAGATCACTTTAACCTTGAAGGAAAACAGCCTTCAGGGTTTTGTGTTTAAAAATGAATACCGTGGCAACAAAGAAAAACAATGCAAGGTTTAAAAAAATAGTAGGTCTTGTACACCTCTGGCTGGGATTGAGCTCAGGAGTTATTGTTTTATTCCTGGGCATTACCGGCTGTATGCTCGCTTTTGAACATGAGATAAGAAGTATTACAGAATCCTATGCCAAGGTGAAGCCACAGGATAAACCTTATCTGCCTCCTTCCGTGTTGAAAGCTACGGCGGAGAAACACCTGGATGGCCACACTGCCAATGGTATTGAATATCCGGGTAAAGGAAAAGCTGCTGTTGCCAGTTATTATGATGAATCAAATTATAAGCTGATCTATCTTAATCCTTATAACGGTGAAATCCTGAAAGTGAAAAACATGAACCGGGATTTTTTCCGGATCCTTGTCAATGGACATTTTTATTTGTGGTTGCCGCCCAATATCGGTCAACCGATCGTTGCTTCAGCCACACTTATTTTCCTGGTAATGCTGATCACCGGGCTGATCCTTTGGTGGCCAAAAAATAAAGCCGCGCGCAAACAACGCTTTTCTGTAAAATGGAATGCCAAATGGCGCCGGGTGAATTATGACCTGCATAATGTGCTGGGATTTTATATGACATGGGTAGCGATATTCATTGCCATTACCGGGCTGGTATGGGGCTTTCAATGGTTTGCCAAATCAGTGTATTGGGTAAGCAGTGGCGGAAAATCAATGGTAGAACATAAGCATCCTGTGTCGGACACTACGAAGATCAAAGAAGGTATCAACGTAGCGGATTATATATGGGCAGAACACAAACCTCATGTGGCTAACGATGAAAGCCTGGGAATTTATTTTCCGGCAACCAATACAGATCCGGTGGAAGTAGGGGTCAATCACCGCCCCGGTACGTATTACAATACGGACTATTACCACTATGACCAATACACCGCCAAAGAGTTGCCTGCCACTGGTAGCTATGCAGGCACGTTCAAAGATGCTGCAGTAGCAGACAAGATTGTACGGATGAACTATGATATTCATGTGGGAGCAGTACTGGGCTTACCCGGAAAGATCATGGCATTCTGCGCCAGCCTGATTGCAGCCAGCCTGCCGGTAACCGGCTTTTATATATGGTGGGGAAGAAGAAAGAAAAAGAAGGCAGACAATATTAAGCAGGTAATGAAACCGGCGATGGCAGCAGGATAACCCTTCTTAAGGAGTAGTCACAATAATAAAATCCGCTATCGCTGCCAATTCCTCCTTTGTCATCTTTTGATACATGCTATCAGGAAGTGCAGTTATATTTTTAATCACCAATGATGATTTTCTTTTCAGCAACTGCGCTGCTGTTCCCAGCTTTCCATCACTATGAAAACTTCCGCAAACATGATACACCAGCTTGTGCTTATTCTTTTTTTCTTTCAAAAACCGGTAGATGGAATAAGACATTGATGCATCCCAAAGGCTTTGGCTATAGTAAATATTTGAACTTCCATGTCCTGCCATCAGCTTTGTGAATTTTTCATAATAAACACCGGAAAGCGTATCGTAAGGCAATGGCGGCAGCCAGCCCTTTGCTTCTTTCGAAAGACTGTCCAGGCTGATCATCCCTCTGCGGGCAACAAGATTTACATAACGCCGCGGAGCATTTGCTGCAATAACAGGCAGTTTGTTCTGTTTTGCAAATTCTACCATCAGCCGGTAATCGGCATAATTGCTCCAGGCACGGCCATCTTTTATCAGCCGGTCTTCATTAACAAAACCAGCAAGGTATTCATTCAGCACAGATTGACAATCTGTTTCAAACATTTCCAGGCTTAAAGTCAGTTCATTCTGCCTGATCTTATAAAGTGCCTGAAATAATTCGGATTCTGCAATATGCGTAAGGCTGTCGTTATGCTGTTCACCAAAGAAAATTACATTGGCAGTAGAGAGTGAAAGTGCAACAGAGTCAATGGATACCGGCTTCATATCAGCAGCAGTGTACACGGTAAATTTTTGTGCAGGAGAAGCTGTAGCTGAAACAATGCCCAGCAAAAGCAATATATATTTAAACATCGGTGTGTGGTTAAGCTATTTTTTTGTCCGGATCAATTTGTATACCCTGATAGCACTCATTAATATGATTACAAACAACACCAATCCAACCAATCCCCACACTACACTCATATTTTGTTTTACCACCACCAGCATCACAATTGCTACAAGAAATATAGTGGCCACTTCATTCCAGATACGGAGTTGTTGGGAAGAATAATTGAACACGCCTTTCATCTGCTGTTTATAAACGGCATGAAGGGAGAAATGATAAAGGTAAAGCCCCACTACAAAAAACAGTTTGATGATCAGCCACCCGGGTGTAATGCCCAGCATACTCCAGACACTCAATCCCAATATCAATGTAAGCACCGCAGACGGCCAGGTAATGCCAAACCACAAACGCCGGATCATAATGGAAAACTGCCGGTGAAGAATTGATTTCTCCGGTTCATCTTTTTCGCCTGCTTCTGTATTATAAATAAAAAGCCTGACAATATAGAACATACCGCTGAACCAGGTGACAATAAAAATAATATGGAGAGCTTTTATATACAAGTACATAAGCAGGAGTATAATTCGTAAGGAAAAGCAATTGAAAATTGAGTATTGAACATTGAATATTGAATATTTAAACGCGAATAATATTCAATATTCAATGTTCAATAATCAATGTTCATGTTCAGCTTTTTCAACTAAGGTCAATATTCCCTTCACCCATTTCGGGTTCGTGTTCATACACGGTATCAAAGTAAAGCTTTCTCCTCCGGCTTCCATAAATATATGGCGGCCTTCTTTTCCCATTTCTTCCAGGGTCTCCAGGCAATCACTTACGAAAGCAGGGCAGGCCAGTAATAATTTTTTATATCCTTCCTT
This sequence comes from uncultured Chitinophagaceae bacterium, assembly GCA_965990355.1. Classification (GTDB taxonomy): domain Bacteria; phylum Bacteroidota; class Bacteroidia; order Chitinophagales; family Chitinophagaceae; genus Terrimonas_A. Next base: position 7,061 of record CBHEUU010000021.1, on the reverse strand, counting down.
TGGCCATTCCGTCAATTTTTTGGCTGTATAAGGTTGCAGCCAGGGATCGCGGCCAAGACGGCTCTGGAAAGAAAGCGTGTATTTTTCCCTCGGCAATCCGAGTTTCTTTGCTACCAGATGCATTGTAACAATCGCCTGGTGACGGTAGCACACTTCCTGCACCGCAGGATCCGTGCAGCAGTTATCCGGTGAATGCACATCATGCGTGCCAGGTGCATGCCGTTTGGTGATATGCCGCTCCGGTATGCCGTGATAACTGAACACCAGCAGGTCAAAATCCTGTTGCACATAGGGGCGCATGCTGTCAGCCAATGCATCAATATAAGCTTCGTCTTTATAGAATGGAGGAACAATGCTCAGCTTGAATGTGTATCCTTCCTTTTCATATATTTCTTTGGCATATTCCACCGCTGTTTCATAGCTGCTCCATGCATAATGCGGATATAAAGGAACAAGGATCACTTCTTTTAAGGAAGGATATTTCTTTTTCAAATTATCCATTGCTGCTTTGGGAGACGGATTGCCATACCGCATGCAAACTTCAACCGGCAAGCTGGTTTCTTTTTCCAGTGCCTCCTTCAATTGATTAGTGAGTACAATAAGCGGGGAACCTTCCTTAGTCCAGATGGAACGGTATGCTTCAGCACTTTTCGGTGCCCTGCGCGGAACGATAATACCTTTTACAAGGATAGTGCGCCACCATTTCGGGACGTCAATCACCCGCTCATCCATTAAAAATTCAGTCAGGTATTTTCTTAAATCGTTAACAGAAGTGCTGTCCGGCGAACCGAGATTCATTAACAGGATAGCTTTTTCAACGTGATTCATCAGTATCAATTAAATTAATGGAGCGGGAATTAAGCGGTGCAAAGTTCGTGAAGTTTAATTTTTAAAGCAAGGGCAACTTTCTTCAGGTCATCAACGATATGATTTTAACGCCGGACATATAAAAAAATAATGCGGTTCATTCAATTTTTGGCAGAATTTATCAGTCTGCCAGCTCAATTGGTTACCATTTTTATTCCGGATGACAAAATGATGACTTTTTAACCACAGTCCCTTTTTACATTTGTAAACTTTATGTCCTTGCAGCCACATATTATGACCACACCGATCCTCGACCGCTTTTGTGTAGCGGGTATCAACTATCATAAGGCTGATATCGCTGTAAGAGGCTCCTTTTCTGTTTCCAAAGAAGATTTTGCTTTGATCGCCGCAAGCGCCCGGGCTCAACTGATCCGCAGCGTTTTTGTGGTGTCAACCTGCAACCGGACAGAGATTTACGGATTCGTGGAAAATGTGATGCAACTGGCTGTTTTACTGGCTGAACATACCCGTGGCAATATTCAGGATTTCCTGCAATATGCCTATCTCAAAAGCGGGAAAGAAGCGGTACAACACTTACATAATGTAGCTTCCGGTTTAGATTCACAGATCCTCGGTGATTATGAAATACTGGGCCAGCTGAAACAGGCTGTTGATGCCGCTGCAGCTAACCAGGTGCTGGGTCCGATCATGAACCGTACGCTGAGCTATGCATTCCAGGCGTCTAAAAAAATAAAAACCGATACTGCTCTTAGCAGTGGTACTGTGTCTGTGTCTTATGCAGCTATTGAATTGCTGAAAGAAATACCTGGTATTGCTGAAAAGAAAATACTGGTGATAGGTGCAGGTAAGTTTGGTGGCAATGTTTGCAAAAATCTCCGGGAATATCTTCCGCAAACTGCTGTATCGCTGATGAACCGTACAGATGAAACGGCGAAAGCAATGGCCGGAAAAACCGGCGCTGCTTTTATTCCGTATGAAAAAATGGAAGAAGCCATACAGGTTTCCGATATCATAGTCGTTTGCACCAATGCGCAGGACGCAACTGTATTGCCTTCCATGTTAAATAACGGAGAGAAACTGGTACTTGATCTTTCTGTACCGGCAAATGTGCATGCAGACGTGAAAACTTTGCCTCGTGTTCGTGTGATAGACGTGGATGAGATCTCTACCACTATTCTTGACAAAACCATTGCAAGAAGAAAAGCAGAAGTACCCAAAGCCCAGGAGATACTGGAACATTATCAGCAGGAATTTTATACCTGGCTGGACGAATACAAATATTCACTACACATAAAAAGCTGGAAAGACAAACTGCAGGAATTGAGCGAATGGCAGCCAAGGCAATACTGCGAAATGGCATCAGAAGCACCTTTATTGTCGCCCGACAGAAAAGCGCAGAAAGCCGTAACCAGGTTAGCCGTAAATTTGCGGACTAACCAGGAAAAAGGATGCCAGTTCATCAATGCCATTAATGATTACCTGCAAATGTCATGAGTAGATGCCGGATACACTTCGCATAGGAACAAGGGAAAGCCAGCTGGCCGTATGGCAGGCGACACAGGTAAGTGATTTGCTCACCGCTGCCGGTTACAAAACAGAATTAGTATATATAAAAAGTGAAGGAGACATCAACCTCACCACTCCATTATATGAAATGGGGGTGCAGGGCATTTTTACCCGCAGCCTCGACATCGCTTTATTGAATAATAAGATTGATATAGCGGTTCACTCCATGAAAGATGTGCCAGTGGTATTACCGCAGGGCATTACACAGGCAGCCGTTTTAAAACGTGGATCATATAAAGACCTGTTGGTTGCTGGCAAGGGAATTAAGTTCATTAATAATGAACCAATCCTTGATCAGGTATCCCGCATCCCTGATCCCGCATCCCAATTCATCATCGCCACCAGCAGCATCCGCCGCAAGGCGCAATGGCTGCACCGTTATCCCGGAAGCAGGATGGAAAACCTTCGTGGCAACGTCAATACAAGATTAAAAAAACTGGCAGAGAGTGAATGGAACGGGGCCATTTTTGCAGCGGCAGGATTGGAAAGGATCGGGCTTCGCCCGGAAAATTCCATCGAGCTGGATTGGATGCTGCCTGCACCAGCGCAGGGCGCCATATTAGTGGTGTGCAGGATGGAAGACCGCAAAGCCTGGAATGCCTGCCAACCCATGAATGATGAACATACCGCCACCTGCGTAAAAGCCGAGCGTGATTTCCTGAAAACGTTGATGGGCGGCTGCTCCACACCGATCAGCGCACTGGCCAGTGTAAAAGACGGACAATTGAAAATAGAAGGGAATATTCTTTCCATTGACGGAACACAAAAACTGGAAGTGGAAAAAGAAACCTCCCTGGAAAAAGCTTATAGCCTGGGCGTGGACGCTGCACTGGAAATACTGGATAATGGCGGCGGGCAATTAATGAAGGCAATACGGAATAGTGAAGGATAAAATACACATTATCAGTACGGCATCCCTGCCGGCTGAATGCCTGCAGCGATTGACGCAGCAGGGATTTGAAGCTGAGGTCATTCCTTTTATCCGCACTTATCCATCTGTCAGTGAAGCAAACTGGCAGCGGATCAAAAAGCTGGAAGAACAAAATGTTACTGTTGTATTCACCAGTGTACATGGCGTTACAGCAGTTGCAGAACATATCGATCATAAAGTAAACTGGCGGATAGCTTGTATCGCCGGCGCAACACTGGAAGCAGTAACAAAACATTTTGATGAAAGCAATGTGATTGCTACTGCAACTGATGCAACACAATTGGCTAAAGAACTAACAGGCCATACCGGCGGACCGGTTGTTTTCTTTTGCGGCAATAAGCGGCTGGATATTATTCCACAGCAATTGCATGCTGCAGGAATAATAGTGGAAGAGATAGTAGTGTATCATACGGAACTTACTCCGCAACCGGCAAAAGCAAATGCAGATGCTGTAATGTTTTTCAGCGGCAGTGCAGTGGAAAGTTTCTTTTTGAAAAATGTGTTGGGCAAAGACACAGTGTGTTTTGCCATTGGCAACACTACTGCTGATGCTTTACGGAAGAAAACAGGCAATAAAATAATCATTGCCGGCAACCCTGGCAAAAAAGAATTGACAGAACTCGTAATACAATATTATCATGAACACAGTTGAACCCAAAGCAATAACAACGGACAAAAGTCTTAAGAATGATCTGTTGCTGAAAGCCCTGCTCGGCAAAGAAGTAAAACGCCCACCGGTATGGATGATGCGGCAGGCCGGCCGCTATCTTCCCGAGTACATTGTTTTGCGCAATAAGTATGGATTTTTTGAAAGATGCCAGACGCCGGAACTGGCTTGTGAGATCACTTTGCAGCCTGTTGATATCATTGGAGTGGATGCAGCCATCCTGTTTTCCGATATCCTGGTAGTGCCGCAGGCCATGGGACTGGAAGTGGAACTGATCGAAAACAAAGGGCCTGTATTGCCACAACCTGTTCAGCAGGAAAATGATTTTAAACGGATCACTGTTCCTGATGTGAATGATAAATTGCATTATGTGTTTGATGCAATAAAAATGATTAAACAGGAATTGAATGGCCGGGTGCCCCTGATCGGCTTTGCCGGCGCTCCCTGGACCCTGCTTTGTTATATGGTGCAGGGAAAGGGCAGCAAAACTTTTGATGAAGCAAAAGCATTTTGTTACCGCCAACCGGCTTTAGCACATCGCCTGTTGCAGATGATCACAGATACGACCATTGCTTACCTGAAAGGGCAAATAAAAGCCGGTGCTGATGTGGTGCAGCTATTCGATAGCTGGGGTGGTTTGTTAAGTCCTGCAGACTTTGAACAATTCTCTTTAAAATACATCCGCCAGATCGTCGCTGCTGTAAAAGATGAAGCGCCAACGATCATTTTTGCCAAAGGCGCCTGGTTTGCATTGGAAGAAATGGCTGCTACAGGTGCGCACGGATTGGGAATTGATTGGTGCATCACTGCTGAGCGGGCAAGAAAATATGCGGGCAGCAATATTGCACTTCAGGGTAACTTTGATCCTGCTAAACTTTTCTTATCTCCTGCAGAGATTAAGAAAGAAGTAAAACAAATGATCACTGCTTTTGGCCCGCAACGATATATCGCTAATCTTGGTCATGGTATTTTGCCTAATGTGCCCGTGGATCACGCAAAGGCATTTGTAGAAGCTGTAAAAGAATGGGCGTAGAAAGTTAATATACTCTTTGTTGTCTTTTTGGGAGATTGTTTCCCACAAAGACAACAAAGACCACAAAGAGTTAGTGAGAACTAAAATCTTTAAAAACGGAAATGGAAGCTTTGTATAAAACCACTACCAAAGAATTCAGAGGGAGATGGATTGATTACATCCATAACCTGCAGGATGAGATCTGCCATGCTCTTGAACAAACCGATGGTAAGGCCAAATTCAGGGAAGACCAATGGGAAAGAGCCGAAGGAAAAGGTGGTGGTGGTAAAACAAGGATCATTCAAAATGGGAATATTTTTGAAAAAGGGGGCGTGAACACTTCCGTGGTATACGGCGGAGTATCTGATGCAATGCGCAAACAACTGCAACTGGATGCGGCCAAATGGTTTGCCTGTGGTTTATCACTCGTTATTCATCCGTTGAATCCTTATGTACCCACAGTACATGCCAACTGGCGTTACTTTGAATTATATGATGAAGATGATAATGTGAAAGACCGCTGGTTTGGCGGTGGAGCTGATCTTACACCTTATTATTTATACGAAGAAGATGCCAGGCATTTTCATCAAACGATCAAACAGGCAATTGATCCTTTTGGTGATAAATTATACCAGGCATATAAAGAGCAATGCGATGAATATTTTACCAATACTCATCGCAACAAAGAAATGAGAGGCATCGGCGGTGTTTTTTATGAGCATCTTCGCCCGGAGAATGAAGCGCATGCAGAGGAATTATTCCGGTTCCAGCAGGCAAATGGCAATGCTTTTGTTTCTGCATATTTGCCGGTGGTGATGAAAAGAAAGGACAATGCTTACGGGCAGCGTGAGATCGCCTGGCAGGAGATCCGCCGCGGCCGTTATGTAGAGTTCAACCTGATCCACGACAGGGGCACTTTATTTGGATTAAGAACACATGGCCGCACTGAAAGCATATTGATGAGCCTGCCACCACGCGCCCGCTGGGAATATGATTATCACCCGGAAGCTGGTAGCGAAGAAGACAAGTTATTGCAGGCCTGCCTTCACCCAAAGAGTTGGGTGTAGCAAGAATTGATTATTACTTAAACGTTTTTTATGTATCTGCAAAGAAGAAACAGGATATTGAGAAGCAGTCCGGCTATCAGGGACCTGGTAGCAGAAACAATACTGACACCGAATGATTTTATCGCTCCTTTGTTTATTGATGAAGGAGAAAACTTGAAGACGGAAATACCTTCCATGAAAGGCTATTACCGCATGAGCCTCGACAACACCATTAAAGAAGTAAAAGAATTATGGTCGCTGGGCATTAAGTCCATTCTCCTGTTTGTTAAAAGCAAAGATGAACTGAAAGATAATACCGGAAAGGAAGCATGGAATAAAAATGGCCTGATGCAAAGAAGCATCCGTGCTATTAAAGAAGCAGTGCCCGGTATGCTGGTGATGACGGATGTTGCACTTGATCCTTATTCTTCTTATGGACATGATGGTATTGTAAAGGATGGCGAGATCGTCAATGATGAAACAGTAGAAGCTCTCGTGAAAATGAGTGTCAGCCATGCAGAAGCCGGTGCTGATTTTGTAGCTCCCAGTGATATGATGGATGGCCGTATCGGCGCGATACGCGCCGGGTTGGAAGAGAATAATTTTACCAGAGTGGGCATCATGAGCTATAGCGCCAAATATGCCAGCTGTTTTTACGGCCCTTTCCGCGATGCGCTTGATTCCGCTCCTGGTTTTGGTGATAAGAAAACCTACCAGATGAATTATGCAAACAGGGTTGAAGCGATTAAAGAAACGCTGATGGACATAGAAGAAGGCGCCGACATTGTGATGGTAAAACCTGCTTTATCTTATCTCGATATCATCCGTGAAGTAAAAAATGCCGTAGATATTCCTGTGAGTGCCTATAATATCAGCGGTGAATATGCCATGGTAAAAGCTGCTGCTGAAAAAGGATGGATAGACGAAAACAAGGCGATCATTGAAATACTTACTTCCATCAAAAGAGCAGGAGCAGATCTGATCGCTACTTACTTTGCAAAAGATGCTGTT
>CBHEUU010000020.1:0-17810 GCA_965990355.1 uncultured Chitinophagaceae bacterium | reverse complement strand
TATATGTTTCGTGCTTGAGAAATACCAGCAAAAGATACTGGGCTCATTTGAAATAGGCCTCGAATTGCTGATCATTAATGGCTTGTTAACATTCCTTGGTTTGATGCTTGTTTCCAAAAAACAGGAAGCCCTGGTGTAAAGAACCGGCCTAACTGGGCTACCTTTGCAAAAAGAAACAAAGTGGACCTTATTCATCCTGACGTTCAGGCGTATGCAGAAAAGTTCTCTTCACCCGAGGATGAGCTTTTGCATGAAATAGCTGAGTATACCACCAATCATCATGCAGACCCGCAGATGCTGAGTGGCCACCTGCAGGGGAAGTTCCTCGAAATGGCCAGCCGCATGATCCGCCCGCGGCGCATCCTGGAAATCGGCACTTTCACCGGCTACAGCGCTTTATGTCTTGCAAAAGGATTGGAGCCCGATGGCCAGTTGCATACAATCGAATTAAGGGAGAATGATGCCGCCCTCGCACAGAGCTATTTTAACCGTTCTGCACTTCGTGATAAGATCATCCTTCATACAGGCTCTGCCAAAGAAGTGATCCCTACACTGAATGAAACCTGGGACCTTGTGTTCATTGATGCAGACAAGGTTTCCTATATAGAATATTTTGAATTGGTTTTCCCCAAATTGCGCCAAAACGGATTTATCTTAGCTGATAATATTTTCTTCCATGGTGAAGTGCTGACCCAACCGGCGAAAGGAAAGAATGGCAAAGCCATCCAGGCTTTTAATGAAATGATCCTGGAAAGAAAAGATATTGATAAAATGATCGTCACACTGCGTGATGGCCTGTACCTGTTGCGGAAACTGTGATAAAAAAATGTTCATGATGAAAATGCGTACTGTTTTAATTGCAGGTTTACTTGCGTTCACCTTCGCTGTAAAAGCGCAGGACGCAGCAATTATCAAGCAATACATTGATACCTACAAAGAGCTTGCTATTGCAGAAATGCAAAGGACCGGTGTGCCGGCTTCTATCAAACTTGCACAAGGCATACATGAAACCATGGCGGGAACAAGCGTGCTGGTGCAGAAGTCCAACAACCACTTTGGAATTAAATGCAAATCCAACTGGTCAGGCGAATCCGTTTCCCATGATGATGATGCACGCGGTGAATGCTTTCGCAAATATCCACAGGCAGAAGATTCTTACCGCGACCATTCCAATTTTTTAAAGAACAGTCCCCGCTACGCTTCTTTATTTAACCTTGATCCGCTGGATTATTCAGCCTGGGCTTATGGACTTAAGAAAGCCGGCTATGCTACCAACCCAAAATACCCTGTGATCATTATCCGTCTTATCGAAGATTATCATTTACAGGATTACAGCCTGATTGCGATGGGAAAAATGCAAAGGGAAGATATAGCTGTCGCAGCTAAACAATCAGATACACCTGTAACAGATACAGCTTTCGCCGGTAACTCAGATATGGAAGATGGTGAGGTAGCGGTTGTTGACTATCCTTCAGGCGAATTCAAGATCAATGACACCCGCGTGATATTCGGCAGCAAAGGCACGCCGGTATTGCTGATCGCGCAACAATATAATGTGCCGCTGAACCGTTTGTTTGAGTTCAATGAAATGAAGCAGGTGGAAACCCTGCCAAAAGATCAACTGGTATACCTGCAGCGTAAAAGAAAAACGGGCAACAATGAATTTCATATTGTGAAGGCCGGAGAAACTTTGCAGGATATTGCCCAGGTGGAAGCGATAAGACTGGAATCTTTATTGGAATATAACCAGCTTAAAGAATATATGAAGCCGGCAATCGGGGAAAAACTGTATCTCCGTAATGCGGCCCCTTCAGTGCCAAGGCTGGCGAAAAGAGACAACCAGGGAACTAACTAAAACGAAACTGCATCCTGATGGCTTCGATCAAAGTACATGATAAGTCTTTTGAAACCTATCTTTCGGAAGAGGTTATCCAGCAACGTGTAAAAGAACTGGCGGAAAAGATCAATGCTGATTACAAAGGAAAACGGCCATATTTCATAGCCATTCTCAATGGTTCGTTCATGTTTGCTTCCGATCTTTTTAAACACCTCACCGTGGATGCCGATATCTGTTTTATCAAGCTGGCATCTTACAAAGGCATGCAGTCGTCAGGTAAAGTGCTAACCACTATCGGACTGGATGAAGACCTGTTTGGCAAAGACGTGATCATTGTAGAAGATATTGTTGATACAGGGAAAACCCTGCATCATTTTTTACCCCGGCTGATGCACCAGCAACCCAAATCGCTCCAGATCGCCACCCTGCTCCATAAACCCGAAGCCACCGAATACCCGCTGACCCTTGGATACACCGGATTTGAAATACCCAACAAGTTTGTGGTTGGTTATGGGCTCGATTATGATGGACTGGGCCGCAATCTGAAGGAGATTTACCAACTGGTATAGGCCGCCTATTCGGGTAATTCGTGCTCATTGGCGTAATTCGTGTTATAATATTTAGTAGGATTTTTATACTTTTAAAGGTTAATATATCCGATTGAAAGCCACTGCTTCCATATTGTTCTTCCTTATCTGGAGTGTTGGTTCATCTGCTTTTGGCCAGCAATACTACCTCCGTGGCGAAGTAAAAGATGAATCGGGCAATGCTTTGCAAAACGTGGTGATCTCCCAGCTTCGCACCGGTTATATCTATAAAAGCGGTTCCAGCGGCACTTTCGGCATCACTACAAATTTCCTGGTGGATACTTTCCAGTTTTCATTAAACGGCTATAAACCCGAACGGGTAGTGGCTGATGCAGGAAACTTTCTTTCTGTCCGCCTGAAATTAATGCCGGCCTCCGCCAATTCTGCCAGGCCATACAAATTGCTTTCACTTACCAAAGGCATGTTTAAGGAAGATCACCGGAAATGGTTTGCCGGCGATGAAACCTATGTCAGCATTGTAGAGAATCATTTTGTGAATGCCCAGAAATATCCTTCCACAGGTGTTTCATTGAATGTAGACAGGGCTTCTTACAGTAATATCCGCCTCTTCATTACGCAAAGCTCCATGGTGCCGCCGGATGCAGTGAGGGTGGAAGAGATGCTGAATTATTTCAACCTTAACTATACCCAGCCAAGGGAAAAAGACCTGTTTGCCATTCAAACCAAGCTCACCAATTGCCCCTGGAATCCCAACAATCAATTATACTATATCAATCTATCTGCGCGCAAGCTTAATCTTGATACATTGCCACCCAGCAACCTGGTATTCCTGATCGATGTATCGGGGTCAATGGATATGACCAACCGGTTGCCACTGCTTAAATCTGCCTTCCGCATGCTGGTAAATAACCTGCGGGCAAAAGACTCAGTCGCAATTGTAGTATATGGTGGCATAACAGGTATTATGCTCAACAGCACAAGCGGTGCAGAAAAAGAAAAAATATTGAAAGCTATTGATGAGCTTACGCCTGGCGGGACCACTCCCGGCGAATCAGGTGTAAAACTGGCTTATAGTGTGGCGAAGAAGCATTTTATTCCCGGCGGGAATAACCGCGTGATACTTGCTACTGATGGCGATTTTAACGTAGGATTACGGACTGAATCAGAGTTGGATGAACTGATATCACTCCATCGGCAGTCCGGCATCTATCTCACCTGCCTTGGTGTAGGGATGGGTAACTATAAAGATTCAAAGATCCAGACACTGGCGCGGAAAGGAAACGGCAATTTTGCTTATCTCGATAATTTCAGTGAAGCAGAAAAAGTGTTGCTGAAAGAATTTACGCAAACATTATATGCTGTAGCAGATGATGCTTATCTCAATGTAGAGTTCAATCCCAATTATGTAAAGCAATACAAGCTGATCGGCTTTGACAATAAAGCCGGTGCCTTAAGCGATACGCTGGCTTCGATAGAGGGTGGTGAAATAGGTTCGGGTTATTCTATGATGGGCATTTTCGAAATAGAACCAGCAAACCGTACAGATACAGTGGTGATTGAGCGGCTGGCGCAGTTGAAGTTAAGATACTATCTTCCGCATGACTCGGTGAGCAAGGAATTCGTCTACAACAGCTATTACAATTTTGAACCTTTTGATAAACTGGAACAATGCTACCGTTTTTCAGCTACGGTCGCCATGTTTGGCTCCCTGCTTCGCGCTTCTTCCCTTGCGAAAGCGCTTAATTGGAATGAACTTGTTCTGCTTGCTAACGCTACTGCTGATTTGAGTGATGTAAACCAGCAGGAGTTTGTAAATCTTGTGCAGCAGGCAAAAGTGTTGTATTCAAAAAAGAAAAAAAGAGGTGGCAGTGAATAAATGAAAAAGCCCTTCCGCCACGGCGGAAGGGCTTTTTCATTTATTCAATTCTATTAATGATGATGGTGATGCTGATGATCTTCCACCATCTTCGTGAAATCTTCAGCGCTTACCGGTTTATCTGTAGGGTTGATCTTTGTTTCAGCCCACTCAAATACTTTCTGTGTCTGGATGCGGTTGTAAGCATCTTCCACATACTTGCGGTCCTTCATCATTTTTTCAATATAATCATTCACCCAGGGTTGATCTTCCACACCAGCTCCCATGCCGCCCATATAGCCGAATAATTGTTGCTTGGCGAATTCACGGATCTCATCAGGGTTTACCTGAACACCATTTTCCTGTACGATCTTATCAGTGATCAGAGTCCATTTCAACTGGTTCAGGAATGTGGGGAATTCTTTTTCTACCTGCTCATCTGTTTTTTCGGCTGTGTTTTCTTCTGCTCCCTGCGTTTTGATCCATTTCTTCAAAAAGCTTTCTGGGAATTTGATAGAAGTGTGATCAGTCAGCTGGTGAAACAACTGGTCGTGAATTTGATTTCTTGCCTGGTTGTTCCAGTAAGCCTGTATTTCTTCTTTGATCTTATTGCGGAAGTCGGCTTCTGTTTTTACATCGCCGTTTGGATAAAGCTGGTTGAAGAATTCTTCATTCAGTTCTTTTTTCTCCAGCAGGCCAACCTTGGTGATCTGTATCTTGAAATGTTTCTCTGCAGAAGCAGGATCATTCTTGTCCAGGCCGAGATCGCCCAGGATAAAGTCCAGTTCTTTTTCGTCAAATGCTTTTTTCAATTCCACCACTACAAAATCATTTACGGTTTTGCCGATCAGGTTGGGGCGGAAATCTTCTTTGAAATATTTTACCAGCAGTGAATTTTCTTTATGAATGCCGCCTTCTACTTCGCTGGCATTTTCGTTCACTTCAGAGAAGATCACGTTCAATACGTTTTCTTCTGTTGCTACAGAACCCTGGTCCTGCATATTGCCATAGCGGTTTTGCAGGCGGGCGATCTCATTATTGATCATTTCGTCTGTTACATTCACCACATAGCGGTCAACTTTTGCAGTGCCGAGATCGATCAGGTCGAACTCAGGCTTCATGCCCACTTCAAAATGGAAAGTGTACTCAGTCGGATTGTTTACGTCCAGCTGGCGGATATCGGTTTCCAGTGGCAGAGGCTGGGCAAAAATGTCCAGCTTGTCATTTTGCAGGTAACCGATCAGTTCGCGGTCAACGGAACGAAGCACTTCATCTGTAAACAGGGAAGGGCCATACATTTTTTTGATAAGTCCGGCAGGGACCATGCCTTTGCGGAAGCCGGGTATATTAGCTTTTTTGCTATAATCTTTAAGGGCTTTTTCGAAAGAAGGAAGATAATCTTGTTTTTCCAGCTTCACGGTCAGCTTCTCATGGAGCAAGCCGATGTTTTCTTTTGTAACTGTAGCCATAATCGCGGTTTAAAAAGTTTAAAAGTTCAAAAGTTTAAGAGTTTAAAAGTTTGTCATATTAAACCCTTAAACTTTTAAACCTTTGAACTTTGTTTGTCCGGATGGAGGGACTCGAACCCCCATACCTTACGGCATCAGATCCTAAGTCTGACGTGTCTACCAATTTCACCACATCCGGGATTCCGGGAAGCGCAATTTTCGTGGTCAGGCCATAACCGGCCTCAAAACCGCTCCACTGCTGCTTCGAAACGGGTTGCAAATGTAGGCCTTTTCAATGAAAGAAACAGGCCGCTTTTTCGTAAATTCGTCGTTACAACTACACGGATGGAAACAATCGCGCAAACGCCCAAATATAATCTGAATGAAGAGCAGGAGAGGAAGTTGATTCTCAGGGAGTATCGTTCACTTTTGCGGTCATTGAAAGCTAAGATCAAGCCAGGAGACAAGGACTTGCTGAGGAATGCTTTTGAAATGGCCGCCGAGGCGCACAAGACCATGCGGCGGAAAAGTGGTGAGCCCTATATCCTCCACCCCCTGGCTGTGGCCAAGATCTGCGTGGAAGAGATCGGGCTGGGTGTGCGCTCCACTATTTGCGCCCTGTTGCACGATACCGTGGAAGACACCGATATTTCCCTGGAAGATATCGAACGGGAGTTTGGAGCTGAGATCGCCCGCATTGTGGACGGCCTTACCAAAATATCCAACGTTATCGACGTGAATGCCTCTGCCCAGGCAGAGAATTTCAAAAAGATATTGCTGACGCTGACAGATGATCCACGGGTTATCCTGATCAAGCTGGCCGACCGGTTGCATAACATGCGCACCCTCGAAAGCATGAAAAGGGAGAAGCAGCTGAAGATTGCTTCTGAAACAGTGTATGTATATGCCCCGCTGGCCCACCGTATGGGGCTTTACAATATCAAAACGGAAATGGAAGACCTGGCCATGAAATACATGGAGCCGGAGGCTTACAAGGATATTGCACAAAAGCTGGCGGAAACAAAACGTGAACGTTCCAAATACATCAATGAATTCATACGGCCAATCAAAGAAAAACTGGAAAGGAACAATTTCAAGTTTGAGATCTATGGCCGGCCCAAAAGCATCCATTCCATTTCCAATAAAATGAAGAAAAAAGGAGTGGATTTTGAAGAAGTGTATGACCTGTTTGCCATCCGCGTTATTCTCGATTCCCCACCCGAAAGGGAAAAAGAAGATTGCTGGAAAGTTTATTCCATGATCACGGATGAATACACGCCCTCTCCGGAAAGATTGCGGGATTGGCTGAGCAACCCCAAATCGAATGGCTATGAAGCGCTGCATACTACCGTGATGGGCCCCCAGGGAAAATGGGTGGAAGTGCAGATCCGCACCAAGCGGATGAATGAGATCGCAGAAAAAGGACTGGCTGCCCACTGGAAATACAAAGAAGGAACACCGGATGAAAGCCGTTTTGATAAATGGTTTCAGCAGATCCGCGAAGTGATCAGCAACCAGGAAGCAGACAGCATTGATTTTCTGCAGGAATTCAAAACAAGTTTCCTGGCAGAAGAGATCTATGTGTACACGCCCAAAGGAGATGTGAAGATGCTGCCGGTTGAATCAACCGCACTCGATTTTGCTTTTTCCATCCACAGTGCTATTGGTGTAAAAACCATCGGCGCAAAAGTGAACCACAAACTGGTGCCCATCAGCCATAAGCTGCGCAGTGGCGACCAGGTGGAGATCATCACGAGCAATAAACAAAAACCTTCGGAAGACTGGCTGGGTTTTGTAGTTACGGCTAAAGCCCGTGGCCGTATCAAAGACGCACTGAAAGAAGAAAAGAGAACCACTGCTGATGAAGGCAAATACACGGTGCAGCGCAAACTGGAGGGATTGGGAGCCGCTTTTGACCAGCATAATATCGAAGAGCTGGTGCATTGGTACAAACTGCCTTCCCAACTGGACCTTTTTTACCAGGTGGCTGTAAAGAATATTGATCTGAAAGACCTGAAGGAATTTACTGTTACGGGTGACAAACTGAATCCTCCAAGGCCTGTAAAAACAGTGCATGAATTCAAACAGGAATTTGCACCTCAGCATCCTTCCGCCAAAAAAGATGCTGAGCTGATCATCTTTGGTGAAAGCAGCGACAGGATCGTTTATAACCTGGCCAATTGCTGCAAGCCAATTCCTGGTGATGACGTGTTTGGTTTTGTAACAACCGGAAAAGGGCTCACTATTCACCGTACCAACTGCCCGAATGCGGCCAAGCTGCTGGCCAATTACGGCCACAGGGTGGTTAAAACCAAGTGGGCAAAAAATAAAGAGATATCCTTCCTCACAGGTCTTAAGATCGTGGGCATGGATGATGTGGGTGTTATCCATAAGATCACCAATCTTATCTCAGGCGAAATGAAGATCAATATCAGTGCATTGAGCGTGGAAGCCAAGGAAGGTTTGTTTGAAGGCAATATCAAGGTGTTTGTTCACGACAGGGAAGAACTGGACGACCTGGTGCTGCGGCTGAAATCCTTACCGGGCATCGAATCGGTGGAACGGTATGATACAGAGGATGTTTAAGCCTGATTCTTCATATTATCCCCATTAAAAGAAGAATAAGAAAGGGCTGATTGCAGAAAAGATATTTTATTTTATCTTGTTAACCTGATTCCCGTATCAACACCAAACTCTACACACAACTATGAGACACACTAAACGAAAGCTCTTATTGCTATGGAGTTTTTGTATGTGTGCAGGAGTGGTAGTATCTGCGCAGGAAAATTTTACAGGCCTGAATGATTCGGTTATTAATCTCAATTGCGGTCAAACCTGTGCTTCATTAAAATTTAAAGTCCCTCACCTTAAAACGAGTGAAGACTATCAGGTGGTATCAATTCCTTTCAAGCCGTATGCTTTTACAACAACAGGCGGTACTGAACTGGTGGAATTATATGCTGATGATGAATATAGTGACGCAATCAACCTGCCTTTCCCTATTTGTTTCTATGGACAAACTTTCAACCAGGTTGTAGTAGGTTCAAACGGGTTGATAACGTTTGATGCAAGCAATGCTGATTGTTTTAACGCGTATACGATCATTCCTACTATTCCCAGTGCTGGTACCGGCATTCCGTGTGCAGTAATCCAGGGGGATCAGCAATTGCCATATTATCCGCGTGCCGCTATCATGGCTGCTTTTTCTGACTTGATGCCTGAGGATGGCCCGGCAGACATGAAAATTGAATGGCGCTTTGAAGGGGTTGCTCCTTTCCGCCGGTTCATTGCAAGCTGGAATAAAGTCGGTGTGTATAGTGGCAATAATCCTACCTGTAGCATGACCACACCAACTACCTTCCAGATTGTGGTTAATGAAGCCACTTCGGTTATTGATGTATACATAGCACAAAAGATTTGTACTGATGCCAGCGAGGGTAAAGCTATTCTTGGCATACAAAACTGGAACAGGGATAAAGCAGTTGCTGCTCCTGGTAAAAACGGCACACTGTGGACTGCACAGAAAGAAGCTTACCGTTTTATTCCTTCAGGCAGTACTTCAAGATTTGTTAAAGCTGAACTGGTAAATTATACTTCAGGGATGGTGATAGAAACAGCAATTGTTACAGAAACAACACCTGGATATAAAGACATTAGTTTCTCGGATAAATGCCCTACAGGAAATTCAGAGCAATATATCATTCGCACTACATATTCTTCTATTTGTGATCCGGTAACTCCAATTATTGTAAATGATACGATCACTGTAAATAAAGGTGTATTGCCATTCACCACGAGTGTAAGCAAAAGTGGCTGTGCAGTGGGCACCGGAAGTATTACTGCTACGGTTACAACAGGGGCAGGTGTTGCAGGGCCTTATATGTATCAGTTAAATCCCGGCGCCATCACTATCAATAGTCCTGATCCTACAGCTACTTTTAATAATCTTACTCCCGGTTTTTACAATCTTACTGTTACAGGAGCCGGTTCATGCAGCCAAACGATCAGCAGTATCGAAGTGCTTTCTTCCGGCACTTTTGATGTGTCTTATGTTGTCAATCCTCCCAGTTGTGTGGGAGCACAAAACGCCAGCATTGTCCTTACTCCTCCTGCAGGAGGAGGGCCATATAGTTATTCGATTAACGGAAGCCCAGTTACTAATATAATCACGGGCTTGCCGGCCAGCGGGCCTTACCAGCTAGAAATCTGGACCAGCCCCACTTGCAAGGCTTTTGTAACCGTACCCATGATCCCTGCAGGAACAGGCGTGCTTACCGGCACAGTGGCACCCACTGCCACCACCTGCCTCGGCGTTAACAACGGCACACTTACTGCCACAGCTACCAGCGGAAGCGGACCTTACCAGTATTCCATTGATAACGGACAAACCTGGCAGAATGGAAATACATTCAACAATCTTGCAGCAGGAAATTATAATGTGCTGATTAGAGAAGGCGCTTGTACTTCAGGACCACTTCCAGCCACCATACCTGCCGGTGCTGGTTTGAATGTTAGTTTAACTTCAAACCCGGCTTCCTGTTCAGGAGCAAGAGATGGAAACCTTGCTGTGAATATAACCACAGGAACAGCTCCCTATACCGTATCCATAACCGGTGCGATCACGTTCACACAAACCATTACAACCAATACCCTTGTTGTAGGCGCTCTTGCGCCGGGAGAATATTTTGTTTCCGTAAGCGATGTGAATGGCTGCAGCCCTGCAACCAACCCGGGGAAAGTTACTGTAGGTGCAGGCACAGGTTTCAACGTAACAGTTGCCTCAGTTCCCGTTTCCTGTTTCGGAGGAAATAACGGAAGCCTTAGCATTACTCCTTCTACACCGGCAGGCACAAGCCCCTATACTTTTACATTGAATGGAACAATTACGCAAACCGGTGCTACTAATGCGGCATTCAATGGACTAACAGCCGGCAATTATTCAGTTCTTATAAGAGACGCAGTGGGCTGTGAAATTGCTATGCCTGATGTCGTGGTAACGCAACCTGCAGCGCTGGCCATTCCTCCGCCTGCCATTCAAACACCGCTTTGTAATGGTGATGATAATGGAATGATCACGGTGAACCCAACCGGTGGGAATCCGCCTTATACATACAGTCTTAATGGCAGCGCTTTTCAACCAGCCAATACATTTAAAGTAAGTGCAGGTTCTTATTCAATAAGAGTGCTGGATTCAAAGAACTGCGGTGCTTTGTACAGCAATATAACAGTGGCAGCACCTCCTGTCTTATCCGCTACTGTAAGCGGCACCACCAATGCTACCTGTGAAGGCGGAGCTAATGGTTCCATTACAGTAACAGCAGCAGGTGGTTCAGGCAATTATCAATACAGCAGCGGTGGCGGAGTTTTCCAATCGTCCAATGTATTGAATGTAATAGCAGGCACCTACACGGTTACAGTGAAAGATGTGAATGGCTGTCTCTTTACTATTCCGGATGTAACAGTGGGGTTGACCAATAACCTGAGTTTTACGCCGGTTGCTGATCCTCCACCGATCTGCGAAGGCGCCAGCACCAGTTTGCAACTGATCACCAATGCAGCCAGTTTCAGTTGGACACCAAGCCAACCTGGTGTGGTCAATGATGCTTCAGTGGCAAACCCCGTAGTACATCCTTCTGTTACCACTTTATTCCAGGTCACTATGCGATTAGGCGTTTGCACGGCGCAGGATGAAGTGAATGTGCGGGTAATGCCGGCTCCTGTTCCCAATGCAGGGCCTGATGGCGAAATATGTTTCGGGCAAAATTACCAGTTGCAGGCCAGCGGCGGAATAAGATATGAATGGACACCACAGCAGTTCCTTTCTGATCCGTTCAACAGCAGTCCACAGGTATTGCAACCTGACCGCACGATCACCTATTCAGTAACAACTACCGATGCAAATAACTGTTCTTCCCTGGCGCCGGATGAAATTACGATCACCGTGATCCCTCCTATCAAAATAAAAGTGTCGCCGGCAGATACAGTGGTGTATGCAGGAGACAGGTTCCGGTTAACCGCTTCATCCATTGCCAGCAATTATACCTGGACGCCGGCTGCCGGCCTCAGCAATGCGTTCATTGCTGACCCTGTTGTAACAGCACCTTCATTCGACGGGGCCGTTGTTCAGTATGATGTAACGGCAAGTACAGCTGCGGGTTGCAAAGGTGAGGGACAGGCTATCGTAAGGGTGTATAAAGGCCCGGAGATCTATGTGGCCAATGCTTTTTCACCCAATAATGATGGAAAGAATGATGTATTTATCCCCTTCCCGGTTGGGATCAAGCAGTTGAAGTATTTCCGGGTATTTAACCGCTGGGGCCAGATGATCTTTTCCACCACTACTTTACAACAGGGCTGGGATGGCAGATTTGGTGGTCAGGAGCAGCCGGGTGGCGTATACACCTGGATGGTGGAAGCCATTACGCATGATGACCGGAAAATCACGAAAAAAGGCACAGTTACCCTTATACGTTAATAAATTATGGCCCTTTGGGCATAAAAAAAATAATTAGCCGCCGGATTTATTCGGTGGCTTTTTGCTGAGGGCTTATTTTTGCGCCGGCTAACAAGGTTCCGGGTGGGAATCGCGACTTACATAAAAAAGCAGCTAAAGATTTTAATATAACCCTCCAATTTTATGGTAGATGTTTTACTTGGCCTCCAATGGGGCGATGAAGGAAAAGGAAAGATCGTGGATTACTTCGCAAAAGATTATGATGTAGTGGCCAGGTTCCAGGGAGGACCCAATGCCGGTCATACCCTCTATGTCGGCGACAAAAAAGTTGTGTTGCACCAGATACCTTCCGGGGTATTTCATCCCAATAAGCTCAACCTGATCGGCAATGGTGTGGTGCTTGATCCGGTGACTTTAAAAAGAGAATGCGATACAGTGGCCTCTTTCGGGGTTGACCTTCGCAAGAACCTTTTTATTTCTGAACGTACTCATCTCATTCTGCCTACGCATCGTGCACTGGATAAAGCTGCTGAGCTTTCCAAAGGTTCCCAGAAAATAGGCTCCACTTTGAAAGGCATCAGCCCGGCATATATGGACAAAACAGGCAGGAATGGCTTGCGTGTGGGTGATCTGTTGGATAAAAATTTCACAACTTCTTATATCCGTTTACGGTTGAAACACCAGAAATTGCTGGACAACTATAGCTTCACTGAAGATATTTCCGGTTGGGAGGAAGAGTTTTTTGAAGCATTGGAATTCCTGAAGCAATTGAATATCGTAAATGGCGAATATTTTATCAATGAACAATTGCGTGCAGGTAAGAAAGTGCTGGCTGAAGGAGCGCAGGGAAGCATGCTGGACATTGATTTTGGTACTTTCCCCTTTGTAACGTCTTCCAACACCATTTCTGCAGGCGTATGCAGTGGCCTGGGCGTAGCACCGCAAACGATCAGGGAAGTGATTGGTGTTACCAAGGCTTATTGTACCAGGGTAGGCAGCGGTCCTTTCCCTACAGAGCTGGAAGATGCAACAGGAGAGGAATTGAGAAAGATCGGCAATGAATTTGGCGCCACTACCGGCCGCCCCCGCCGTTGCGGCTGGATTGACCTGGTAGCGCTCCGTTTTGCCTGCATGGTGAATGGCGTAACAAAAATTGTAATGACCAAGGCTGACGTGCTCGACGCATTCAAAGAATTGCAGGTTTGCACCAGTTACAATATTAATGGAAAAGAAAGCCAGGAAATTCCGTTCCGGATAGACAGGTTGGCAGTAACACCGACATATAAAAAGTTCCCGGGCTGGAACATTCCCAGCAGTGCAGCGAAATCAGCAACAGAATTGCCTGAAACCATGAAGAGTTACGTATCTTTTATTAATGAATATCTGGGAGTAAAGGTCCGTTACATTTCAAACGGGCCAGGCCGTGACCAGATCATTTTGGTAGACTAAAAAAAGCAGGAAAAAAGTATTTAAAAATTTGGCGGATTAAAAACTTCGCTGAAATTTTACACCATAACTGTAGTTCGATATGGCATCAAAATCCGATAAGGAAAAGAAAGTTCCGGGAAACGCAAACAGCGATTCCGAAAAAGCTTCAGCTAAGAAAGCATCTCCAAAACCTAAGAAACAGGAAGAGGAAGATGACGATGATGATGAGCTGGATGAAGAATTGGAAGAAACTCCCAAGAAGAAAGGAGCTAAAGCCACTGCGTCTTCCAAGAAAAAGAAAGATGAAGATGAGGATGGTGAAGATGACGATGATGATGTAGAAGATGAAGTGGATGATTGGGATAAAGTAGAAGAAGAGGATAACTGGGATCCTGACTTCGATGAATTCGACGTGCCCAAATCCAAAGGCAAGAAAGCTACCGGCACAGGCGGCAAAAAAGCAGCGGATGATGACGACGATTTCAAAGTGGACGACGAGTTCAAGGATATGTTCAATGACAATGACGATTTCGGTGACGAAGAAGACGATTATTGATAAGTCAACACCTTTCATTAGCAACTATTACTCTGACGAACACTATATTTCCGGTAAATGATTTCCGGCAGATGAAGGAAAAAGTGTTGAACTGGGCACAACAGTTCGACACTTTTTGCTTTTTGGATAATCACCAATACCAGATCGGGCCGCATACGCAGGAATGCCTGCTGGCAACAGGTGTAAAAGACTGGCTGGATATTTCAGGTGAAGATTTCCTGGAGCAACTGGGCCGGTTTACCGGTAAAAAAAACCGCTGGCTTTTCGGTCATCTCGGGTATGACCTGAAGAACGGGCTGGAACAACTTTCTTCTTCCCATCCGGACCAGGTGGGATTTTCCGATCTTTCTTTTTTTGAACCGGCGGTTGTATTACGGTTGAACGAAACAAAGCTGGTGATTGAAGCAGACGATCCATTGGCTGTATACAATGATATACAGGCTATGCCTGCTACAACAGATGAACCACGTGCTTCCTCTATCGCAATTGAGCAACGGATCACACAGGAAGAATATCTTTCCATCATCCGGAAATTGCAACAGCATATCCTGCGTGGGGATTGTTATGAGATCAATTTCTGCCAGGAATTTTATTCAACGGGTGCGGTGATTGATCCATTGAACGTGTACCGTCATCTTAGCCGGATATCTCCCAATCCTTTTTCTGCTTTCTATCGTCAGAATGATAAATGGCTGATCTGTGCCAGCCCTGAAAGGTTTATTAAAAAAGAAGGAACAAGAATATTATCACAACCAATAAAAGGAACGGCCAAACGCATTCCGGATGATGAAGCAGGGGATAAAAAAATCAAACAGGATTTATTCAACAATCCAAAAGACCGGTCAGAGAATGTAATGGTGGTTGATCTTGTCAGAAATGATCTGGCAAAGATCTGTGAAGAAGGTACTGTACAGGTAGATGAATTGTATGGCATCTATTCATTTCCCCAGGTGCACCAGATGATCTCTACAGTTAGCGGAGAACTTAAAAAAGATGTATCATTTCCTGATATCATCAAAGCTACTTTTCCAATGGGCTCTATGACGGGTGCGCCAAAGAAAAAAGTGATGGAGCTGATAGAGCAATATGAAAAAACAAAACGCGGTGTGTTCTCAGGTGCTATCGGTTATATATCACCCGAAGGTGATTTTGATTTCAACGTAGTTATACGAAGTATACTTTACAATGCAACTGCGAAATATCTTTCTTTCCAGGCAGGTTCTGCTATAACTTTTTATAGTGATCCGGAAAAAGAATGGGAAGAATGCCTGTTGAAGGCAGCGGCTATTCGTCAGGCACTTGGCATTTTTTGATCATTAACGGGAATCCTTTCCTCATTCATTCAGATTCGTGACAGTAAGTTCTGCCATTTTGCCCTTATTAAATTAATTTTTAAGTGTTTACCTGCAATAAAAACTTATGGTATGAAGTTTGGAACCTTACATGCCGTAACTAAAAACTAAAATATGATATACAGTAAAAAACTGACTGTAGGCTTACTTGCCTTTGCAATAGTCATTAGTAGTTGCAAAAGTATGAACAAGACTCAAAAAGGCGCTGCGATCGGTGCAGGTGGTGGAGCTGTAATTGGAGGAATTATCGGTAAAGCTACTGGTAATACTGCTCTTGGTGCAATCCTTGGCGCTACTGTGGGTGGCGTAACAGGCGCTGTGATCGGTAGAAAAATGGATAAGCAAGCCGAAGAGATCAAAAATGAAGTGCCTGGAGCTAAAGTAGAAAGAGTGGAAGAAGGTATCGTTGTTGAATTTAACAACAAGATCCTTTTTGGTTTTGATAAATCAGATCTTGGACCCAATGCCAAGGGTAGTCTGGATGAACTGGTAACTATCCTCAACAAATATCCTGATACCAACATAGAAGTACAAGGTCATACAGATGACACCGGAACAGACAGCTATAACCAGAGTCTTTCTGAGCGGAGAGCTACATCTGTAGCAAACTACCTGCGTTCACATAATATCAGCGCATCAAGAATAACTACAAAAGGTTTTGGAGAATCTGCTCCAAAATATGAAAACACAACAGAAGATGGCCGTTCAATGAATCGCCGGGTTGATTTCCTGATCACAGCCAATGAAAAGATGAAGGCTGATGCGAAGAAAGAATCTGGCAACTAAGAATTGCTAATGACGCCAATTAATGCGAATGGCGCGAATGCTAACCTAAAATGGAACTTATGAAAACAAAACAACTACTGGCATTGGCAGCAGGATCATTTTTATGCCTTGCCGTATCTGCACAGTCAAAAACAACATTTGGTATAAGAGCAGGGGTAAATTTCCAGAACATTACCGGAGATGATATCCAGGGCAACAGCATGGACAATAAATTGAAAGTCGGTTTTCTTGCCGGCGTGAATGCTGAAATACCCGTGGGTATTGATTTCTATCTGCAGCCTGGTGTTGTGTACGCTATGAAAGGAGCAAAAGCAGATGGATCGGATGCAAAAATAAACCTGTCTTATATTGAAGTCCCGGTTAACTTTCTGTACAAACCTGAATTGGGTACAGGCCGCATATTATTGGGCATCGGGCCATACATCGCTTTTGGTGTTGGCGGTAAAATAAAACCTGATAATGGCAATGATGTGGATGTGACTTTTAAAAACTCCATTTCGCAGGCAGAAGCTACTACAGGTTATGGCACTTATTTCAAAAGGATTGACGCAGGTGGCAACATCTTATTCGGATATGAGATGGCCAATAATTTCTCTGTGCAGTTGAATGCGCAGTTAGGCCTGGTAAAGATCAATCCCAAAATTGACGGATTATCCAATGACGAAACTTCCTGGAAGAACACCGGCTTTGGAGTATCCTTCGGTTATCGCTTTTGACAGTTCGATATAAATAAGAAAGAGGCCGTACAAGTAGTTTGTACGGCCTCTTCATTTATTAATACCCGGTATTATTGTTTGCTGAACGAATAATTAATGTACAAGGGCTTTCCTTCAAAATTCACTTCTGATTGCAAACGCATGGAAGCTCCGTCTGCGGAAAGTATTTTAAAGCGGTAGCCATCTGTAATATTCTTGGCTTTTACGCCGCCTTCAAGTCTCTTGAACTGGAAGGTAGCCTGGTCGCCACTTTTCTGATATGACCAAACAATGTTCCGTTGGCCGGGTGTACAACCAGCAGAGGAAGAATTGAGCGTATAAGAGCCATATCCATTGAACGGAAGCACCCAGGTGCTGCCGGTGAGGCAGGCTTCATTTCCTTCGTCCAGTAAAGTTGTTTTGATCTTTTCTCCGGAAGACAATCCTTCATAAGTAACCGAATTCAATACCCAATTACCTTTTACGTTATCGCGGCTGGGAACGGAAACCGCGTTCTTGGTAGAAGAGCAGGAAGCTGCCAATAGGGCGGCTGCCAGGAAAGGGGCAAATTGTTTCAGTGTAATTTGTGCCATAAAATCAGGTGTTTAATTTGAATGATATTCGTATACACATATAGGAAATATTGTGCCTGATTTTCCTGTAAAGAAGTATTGTCTCCCTCAAAGGTCATAAGGCACACAAAGAAATATACGGCGATCCTTTCTTATTTATGTATTAGCTGCACTTATGAGGGTATTATTTTATGGTAAATGCGTAGATTAACCCCACAAAGACTACAAAGGCCACAAAGAAATTTCCTTTGTGGCCTTTGTAGTCTTTGTGGGATAATT
>CBHEUU010000019.1:0-17854 GCA_965990355.1 uncultured Chitinophagaceae bacterium | reverse complement strand
AAACACCTGAAGGTCCTTTACTTCTTCTTTGTTCTCCACAAGATCGAGTAAGGAATCCTGCCGGGGAAACCAGGTAAAGTCCATTTGATCTTTGCTGTCAAATACAGACCGGTAAGAGATATAATATCCATTGTCCTTACTTACTACTGCCTGCCAGAGCCAGGTATTCATTAAGGTGGGTATGGTAAAATAATGATCGGCAGGAATATGCTGCGCTGCAAGGCTTTTACGCACTGCTTTATCTACCTGCAATTTATTGCTGACTGCATATCCCAGGTACAGCACACTCATTCCAATACCAATTTCCCAGCAACGTTTTCTTCGTTTGTCATGGCCCCGGAAGATCAATAATCCCAGCACAGCCAGAAATGGCCATACAGAAAAGAATGGATCAATCACGAAAAGCACGTTGAAAGAGAATCTCCGGTGTGAAAAAGGCTCAAACCATCCTGTTCCATAAGCATTAAAACTATCAATGAACACGTGCACCAACAGGTTGACGCCAAATAACAGGAACCAGGATGTATAACTTAAAGGTGTTTTGCGGAAAATTTTGTCTGATAGAAAACTCAGGACGAGCGTCCCTATTACAATAAACAACAATGAATGGGTAATTCCCCTGTGCGCTACGATATCTTGTGTATCACTTAAGAAAAACGCTGTAATAAAATCGATATCGGGAAGGCTTTGAGCGATCGCACCCAGGAGCATGGCTTTTTTGCCCAATCTTTTACCGGCTACGGCCTCTCCTATACAAGCGCCCAGAACTATATGCGTAAGTGAATCCAATCGTTATCTGTTTATCTTATTGAATGCAATTGCAAAAATAACGCCCACAAACGCATTAACAAGAAAACGGCTTGTTTTCACTTGTGATGACCGGCAGCCCTGTATTTCCGGAGGAAATCCTTTTTAGAATCATGGTAAGATGAAACGGCGCCAATTTTATACAGGCAAAAAATATATATCCAGGCCAGATCGAGTTGATAAGGCAGGAAGCCGGCACGGGCGCTTCCGGGATAAAGATGGTGATTATTGTGCCATTCGCCCGCAAAAAAACCAGGCCTTGTTTGGTTAAGTGATAGGTTGCTACGGTCAAAATCAACCCCATCAACATGCATCTCTTTGCCTTTGCCATGACCCGTGTAATTAAAGGCGCGGACAAACACAAACCAGAACATGGCAGCGGTAAATATAGCGCAGGCTAATGCGTGGCCGCCGATGAAGTAACACACCGTATACCAGAATGCCCAGTTCAATAACCAAAGCGCAATAGTATAGAAAGGTGTGGCTATAGAGCCCCAATTGCGGTATTGTTCAAAACTGTTGATGTGGACTCCTGTATGCTGAAGAAAATGAGATGCCTTCTTATAATCAGATTCCGTAAGGTTTTTGGCAATGCTCTGGTGGTTCACATCAGAAAGCATGCAGTACATAAAACCTGCCTGGGAATTGTATGGATCTCCGGGTTGATCAGATTTGGCATGATGAACATGGTGTGATACCACATAAATCTCTTCCGGAAAAGTTTTGACTACGAGGTTCTGTGTAATAAACCTCCACACAGGATGACTGAACTTATATGACTTATGGGTACAAAACCGGTGAAACCATATAGTGCCATGTGTTCCCATAACGACCAAACTGTATATAATTATAACACCCACCAATATCCAGGAAAAGTGATACACCAGGAAAGCGATGAGAAAAGGAAGCATACAAAAAGCCATCAGCCAGCTGATAAGCGATATCCAGTTCTTTCTTGTTTTAAAAATATTAATACGGGAAAAAGCTTCTCTCCATAATTGTCTTGTCGTTGGTACCGCCAACTCTCCTTTCTCATTGGTCCATCCATAAGAAGGGGTTTGTAATATGTAGTCTATAAATGCCATTATCTATTGCAAACGATTTTAAAAGTAATTAATTGCGCTTAGCGCAGAATCTTAAAGGCTCACAATCTCAAGCAGCAATTATTCAGATCTTCTTAACATTGATAGCGCTTGGGCCACGTGCGCCCATTTCTACTTCAAATGTTACTTTTTCAGATTCTTTCAGGGGGGAAGATAAATTGTTGATGTGAACGAAGACCCGTTCACCTGTTTGCTGATCACTGATAAAACCAAAACCTTTTGCTTCATTAAAGAAAATAACAGTACCATTTCTTATGGGCTCATCAACTTCCACATATTTAGGCACTCCTATTTGAATATCTTCTGTCTTAAATAATTTTTTATTTCTGGGATCAGGCGGTGTGTCGGAAATATTTCCATTCTCATCAATATAAGCCATCATCTCTTCCAGGCTTTTGCCTTTCTTTGCCTGGGCTTTCCGTTCTTCCATCTTCTCCTGTTTCTCTTGCCGCTGTTTTAAACGTTTTTTTTCTTTTTCTTTTTTGTTAAATGTTTCTTTGGGTTTTGCCATATTAAGCTTTTCAGTCGTTTCACGCAACGACTATATTTAAAATAATTTCCCCGTATAACCACATAGTGGTTATTATCCGTGAAAAGTCGGCCAAGTGATACCGAGGAATGAATTAGTAAGGTCTGACTAGATTGCAAATAAGGGCAATATTATTGCCCGAATGTGAGGACTAGAAAGTGATTGAATTTAGCATTATTTTCTGACCTGGCCAAATATCAGACAACTTCCAGTTTGGTCATTTCTGCACCATTGAAAATGCGCGCCAGGTTGATATCCTTAGATGTACTGTAAGAATCAAGATATGATTCACTAACTATCCGCCAAAGGTTTTTCCGGCTCAGTTCAGGATAATCAGGCGTTTTAATAAATAATCCCATAATAGGTTTCCGCGTTTTGAAAACAATACGCACAGGAGAATCTCCTTTATGCTTATTTTTCATAAACCTCTCTATCTCTTCGTATGTCATAAAAAAACTTTAATGTTATTGACCCGGGCATTACCCTATCACTTGTTGCGATACATTTTTTATCCAGTTGAATACAGATATCTCGCTTCTCGCTTCCAGCGGAAGGTTATTGGCTATCTGCCGCTCCAATATGCGGGCTTGCTCCAATTCAAAGCCCTCAAAAAAAGATGCGTAAAAATTGATGATAAATAATACCTGATCGCCATTAAACCGGTCAAACAACCGGCGGCTCGGCCGTCCGGAAAATATAATTCCAGAAGGGTCTGTGTCCCATTTGTACATTTTCCCTTCCATATCCTGTTTCTGATAAAGCATATAAAACCTTTATAGTAAGAAATATGAATTCAAAAGCCAGGCATTTCCTTCGTTACAGTCATTTGATCAGCATAACGGAGGTTTGACATTTTCTGTATACAGAAATATCAACGCCTTCTTTCCGGTCACTCAGTTCCCTGACCAATTCAGCCACTTTTTTTGCAGGCACAAAGAATTCCATGATATACTGATGCACACAGTTTTCATAAAATGGCTGCTAAATGTTCAGCTGATCGGGCGCCACCAGGCTTTGGTAAGAATCAATATCAATAGTATCCTGGTTAAAGAATAACATCACTTTTGAATCTTTTTCATCATCCCATTGCTCACGGCCAATTTTCAGCGGGGTGTATCCTCCAAGCATCACAACACGGGCTTTCTGATCGGGAAAATTACCGGATTGCCTTTCATTGTTAAAGGCGAAACGGAATTCCTCCTCATCAAAGAGATGCTGGGAAATATATTTAAACCGCCCGGTATCTTCTGCCTTTCCCTGCAAAGTGACACTGCCGGCAAATGATTTAAAAGCCCTGGCATAAGAAGTCCATTGATCAACAAATTCGGGTTGGTTCAGCCGGGTAATAAATCCAACGTAATGAATAATACTGTCATTTTTCATAATGCACTTTTTCGTCCGTTACAAAACGAGTCAAACCACCTCAACTATGGAAGTGTATACATGCTGTTGAGCGTATGCACTACACCATTTTTCCCTTGCCTGTCTTTAGCAAGTATTGTCGCTCCATTTATTTTCACTTCTCCATTCACGGCATGAACGACTATTTCAGTACCATTGATTGAATGGAATTTCCTTCCATTACTGAAATCCGTCTGCATTGTTTTCCCCAGGAGAATGTGTTTGGAAAGAAGTGTGATCAGTTGTTGCTTATTTGCAGGAGATAATAACTCTTCGAAACTCAATGAAGATAGCCGTTCAAAAGCCAGGTTGACCGGCCCAAGGATGGTAAATGGCCCCATTTCATTCAATTGATCTTCCAATCCTGATATCCTGATGGCTTTGCTAAAGGAACTAAGATTTCTATCCGCATTGGTGATCTGTAAGATTGTTGCCATTGACAAGCTTTAGGTGTAACCTACCAGGCAGTAACTACCTGGCAGGCATAAAATATAAAAAAATACCCGGCAATATTTATTTGCCGGTTATATTGTATTGCATCCTGCTTACCAGCGTTTGGCACCCGGACGATCTGTTTTTTCTCTTGCTTGTGTTACAGATATCTGCCTGCCTTCTATTTCTTTGTTGTTCAGTTTTTCCATTGCTGTTTTGGCTTCAGCATCCGAACCCATTTCCACAAATCCAAAACCACGGCTGCGGCCAGTTTCCCTGTCAGTTATTACTTTGGCTGAAGCAACCTGTCCGAATTGCTCAAATAATTTTCTCAGGTCTTCTTCAGCAATATGAAAACCCAGGTTTGATACATACATGTTCATAAATAAAAAATTTAAACGAAAAAAATTGTTTTTCGGTGATAAAAGGACACCAACAAGGAGTAAAGAGGAGACTAACTATTACTGAGTCGAAGAGTAAAAGATTGACACTGATCCGGACTGATTGATGAAGTAACTTTAAATCACTTTAGGTGAAGATAAGCTATTAATCAGAACAACAGGCATTTAATTATATAAACAGCTCGAACCTCTGCTAATCATCTGATTAGATCAAAACAGATTGAGCATTGAAAATGGTGATTACAGCGCTACTTCTAGCGTTTTTCCGCTATAATTTATTTTTTTACCAGAAAGCTTAAAATTCATTCCCTGCACTTTGGCAGAGCTGATCAGCTTTATATAGATCGTTCTTTTTTTCAGCATACGATTAAAATTACCTTCCCGCTTTCCTATTGTCAACACTGGTATCTATATTAAACACCTGTCGCGACCTGTACATCGGTTCACCTTCCCAAATAACCGGCGATATATCACGGCCATTTACTTTTTCTTCAGACAATAACGAATTTCCTTTTTCATCTTTAAAAGAAACAGCTCCTGTAAAAAGATTGACCGTTGCATTAAGTAAAGGAGTAGAGCAAGCAGGTTTTAAGACCTCAATCCTCAAACAATGAAAATTAGGGATTTTTTATGCCCGTTAAAACAGCTGGATAATTAATTGCAAAGGATCAGCTATTATAATATCAACCGCTCCTATCCATTAAATAAATCCGACGGGAAGGGTCGCTTTGATTAGAAATAAAATGACACCCCAGTTATCTTTAAAATAGGCTTTAATACATATAGATTTACACGCATGTATATTTTACAGGTAAGTTTTTATTGCTTTTTTTTAAGAAAAAAAGGTAGTTCCCTCCCCGGTAAAAACCTATCTTTGCGTTTCTCTCAACGCCTGTTTCAGGCGTGTATTACCACAAACCATTACTGCCCGGGGAAGAATTAATCATCAGCAATCAACTCTGAGAAATTGTATTGCGTTGACATTGTTTTACCTTAAAAAATCAAGTATCCTCCCCCGGGTGGATGGTTAAACTGTAGACATGAAGAAAAAATTAAAACGAACCTATTTACTTGTTTCTGCCCTGCTGATTGCTTTGTTGCACCTGTCCTTTGCATTTGGCAAAAACGTTTTCGGGCCGCGCACTTTCGCTGCATTTGCTCCGGATAAAACAAAGGAAGATAGCCTTTCACCTTTTTCCGGCAAATCCATTTATGATAGCCTTCATCTGGAAACCACCGGCCTCAGCCGCCAGGCTTTTGAGTATGCACAGAAAGGCTGGAATAAATTGTTGCGTGAAGGCCGCCTCAGCAATTCCTCTGTACTGGCTATCGCTGATTTCAGTCAGCCCAGCAGCAATAAACGTTTATATATCCTGGACCTGAAACAATATAAAGTCCTTTTTCAAACCCTGGTAGCACATGGCCGTAATTCCGGAAAGGAACTGGCCACTTCTTTTTCCAATAAACCCTCTTCCAATAAAAGCAGTCCTGGTTTTTATATTACCGGCGAAACATACAACGGCAAACACGGCTACTCGCTTAAATTAAATGGCGTGGAAAAAGGGATCAATGATAATGCTTACGGCCGTGCTATTGTAGTGCATGGAGCTGATTATGTAAATGAATCCTATGCATCCCGCCAGGGATATATTGGCCGCAGCCTGGGTTGCCCTGCTGTTCCGGAAAAAGAAGCACAGCCCATTATCAATACGATAAGGGATAACACCTGTTTTTTTATTTATGAGCCTGGAGTTTCTTATTCCAATCATAGCACTATGCTGAACTAATATTTTATCTGCTGCCGCCAATCTTTATCTTTGGGCATTAATTCATTCTTATGCTAAAGATCGGATTGTATGGCGTCGGCCACCTGGGCAAGTTTCACCTGAACAACTGGAAAGAGATACCCGGTGTGGACCTCGTAGGTTTTTATGACCCGCACGACGATACAGCCCAGGAAGTTTCCGAGAAATATCAGCTTCCCCGTTTTCTCGATCCTGATGCGCTGATGGATGCCTGCGATGCCATTGATGTGGTTACTCCTACCAATCACCATTTCCATTGGTGTGAAAAAGCGATCAAAAAAGGAAAGCATGTTTTCGTGGAAAAGCCACTTGCCCATACCATGGAAGAAGCCCGTCAACTGGTAAAACTGGCGGAGGAATCCGGTAGCAAAGTGCAGGTGGGTCATGTAGAAAGGTTCAACCCCGCTTTTCTTGCCCTGAAGGGTGTAGCTCTCAACCCGATGTTTATTGAAGTGCATCGCCTGGCGCAGTTCAACCCACGCGGCACTGAAGTAAGCGTGATCCTCGATCTCATGATCCATGATATTGATATCGTGCTGAGCATTGTAAAAAGTGATGTAAAATCCATTTCCGCAAGTGGCGTAGGTGTAATGACTGAAACGCCTGATATCGCCAACGTCCGCATCGAATTCCATAATGGATGTGTGGCCAATCTCACCAGCAGCCGTATCTCCATGAAGAAGATGAGAAAAATGCGGTTGTTCCAGAAAGATGCTTATATCGGCATTGACTTCCTTAATAAAAAAACAGAGATCATCAAGCTGAAAGAAGCGCAGGACTCCAACGTATTTGCCTTTGATATTGAAACCCCTTCCGGTGTGAAAACAATTGCAGTGGCCAACCCTGCCGTACCTGAAGTGAATGCTATCAAAAAAGAACTGGAAGAATTCAAGGCAGCCATTCTTAATAATACCAAACCGATCGTTTCAGAAATAGATGGCTTTATGGCCATGGATGTGGCGCACAAGATCCTGCATAAGATCGGGAATAATGTGATTACCCACTGATATGAGTAGGGGCAAACAAATATCCATTGCCTGGTATGTTGTGCTGGACTATATCATGTCTGCCCTTGCCTGGGCTGTTTATTATTTTATCCGAAAAGCTTTACTGGAAAAAGATATTACAGGAAGTGAGCTGTGGCAAACGGATTACCATTTCTGGATAGGCGTTTTTCTTATCCCGATGGGATGGCTGGCTTTGTTTACCATCGCCGGCTCTTATCATTCCCTGTATGCAAAATCCAGGTTGTATGAATTCAGCTCCACGTTGATCTGCACGCTGATCGGCACAACAGTATTATTTTTTGTTTTTGTAATGGATGATGTGCAGGAAACTACTTCATCTGCGGCTGCTTATTATAGCCGGGCTTTGCTACTGCTTTTCCTGCTGCATTTCCTCCTTATTTTTTTCGGCCGGTGGTTGGTTTTAAGAAAAGTAAAACAGCAACTGCTCAATGGTGATGTTTATTTCAACGCATTGATCATTGGCAACTGTGAAAATGCGACCGCGATATTCCATAAAACAAAAAAGAACCTTCACGATGGAGGTTACCGTTATATTGGTTTCACCAATTCTGGCAATGGAGGCACCGTTTCATCCGTACTGCCTTTGTTGGGCAATTTGCCGGAACTGGAAAGATTAATCGATAAAAACGATGTGCGACTGGTAGTGCTGGCACTGGAGAAGTCGGAAAGCGGGCTGCTGGAAAACCTCGTTGGCCAGCTAAGCGAAAAGGATGTGACAATAAAGATCCGGCCGGATACGATGGACATACTCTCCGGTTCCGTTAAAACCAATAATGTGATGGGTCCGGCCCTGATCGACCTGAATACAGGATTGATGCCCGAATGGCAACAGCATATCAAACGGTTGATAGATGTAACGATGGCTTCAGCAGCGATGGTCTTCCTTTCTCCATTGATGCTTTTTACGGTGATCCGGCTGATGCTGTCTTCCAAAGGCCCTGTGTTTTATTTGCAGGAAAGGATCGGTTATAAAGGAAAGCCTTTCATGATGTACAAATTCCGGTCAATGATCGTGAATGCAGAAGAGAATGGCCCGGCCCTTTCTTCTGATCATGACCCACGCATTACCCGCTGGGGTAAAGTGATGCGGAAATGGCGGCTGGATGAGCTTCCTCAGTTATGGAATATCCTGAAAGGTGACATGAGCTTTGTTGGCCCCCGGCCTGAACGGCGATTCTTTATTGACCAGATAGTGGCCCAGTTTCCCTATTACAAATACCTGCTGAAAGTAAAACCCGGCTTAAGCAGTTGGGGAATGCTTCAGTTTGGTTATGCCGAAAATATCCAGCAAATGATCGAACGCAGCAAATTCGACCTGGTATATATCGAAAATATATCACTGGCACTCGATTTCAAGATCATGATACATACCCTGCGGATCATTTTTAAAGGCAAGGGGAAATAGTTATTTTTGAGTAAACCAGCCAATGCAACCAATAAAACTTTTTTTCTTCCTTTTAAGCTGCAGTTTTTTCTATACAGTCCAGGCCCAGCAGGCATACTGGCAGCAGGAAGTAAATTATTCCATTGACGTATCCCTGAATGACAGGCAACATAGCCTTGATGGTTTTGCACGGATGGAATATATTAACCACTCACCCGATACGCTTCGCTTTATCTGGATACATCTTTGGCCCAACGCTTATAAAAATGATAAGACAGCTTTTACAGATCAGCAATTAGAGAATGGCAACACCGATTTTTATTTTTCCGGGAAAGAACAGAAAGGCTATATCAATAAGCTCAATTTTAAAGTAAATGATGTAACAGCGGAAACTATAGATCATCCGCAGCATATTGACATCGTACAATTGATCTTGCCTTCACCTTTGCTGCCCGGACAGAAGACTATGATCACCACTCCTTTTCATGTGCAACTCCCCTATCATTTCTCAAGGGGTGGGCATGACGGAGAGAGCTACCAGGTAACGCAATGGTATCCTAAACCCGCGGTGTACGACAAATATGGCTGGCACCCGATGCCTTATCTTGACCAGGGTGAATTTTACAGCGAGTTTGGCAGTTTTGATGTGAATATCACGGTGCCCGATAATTATGTGGTAGCAGCTACAGGTGAATTGCAGGATGCCCGCGAGAAAGAATGGTTACGCTCCCGGAAAGATTTTGAATGGACACCTGTCAGGAAAAAGATCAAAACAAAAGGTGGTGGGTATAAAACCGTTCAGCAACAATTCCCTCTTTCTTCATCGCGTACTAAAACACTTCAGTTCCGCCAGGACCGTATACATGATTTTGCGTGGTTTGCCGATAAACGTTTTATTGTTGACCTGGATACCTGCCGTCTTCCATCAGGAAAGATCATCGAAATCGGCAGTTATTATCTGCCTGCAGAAAAAACAAATTGGAAAAACAGCCTGTCTTTTGCAAAGGATGCAGTAAGAGCAAGAAGTAGATGGACCGGCGAATATCCTTATGCTGTAGTAAGCGTTGTACAAGGACCAAAAGGTATTGGTGGTGGGATGGAATATCCTACTATCACCGTAATAGAGCCTCTGGCATCAAGGAGCATGCTTGACCGCACGATTGAACATGAGATAGGACATAACTGGTTTTATGGGATACTCGCCAGCAATGAACGCTTATATCCCTGGATGGATGAAGGATTGAACTCTTATTACGATAGCCGCTATAGCCGTGGGAAATATGGACCTAAAGGAGATACCCGCCTGGGTAAAAACAGCTTCTTTATGGATGATGCGGAAAGGTTGTTGTTTGAATCTGTAGCAGCCATTCACCGCGATCAGCCTATCAACACCCCAAGCGACAGTCTTTCTTCCTATAATTATCCGCTGACAGCTTATGTTAAAACAGCTGCCTGGCTCGATTACCTGGAGCAAAAAATGGGGAGGGCAAAACTGGACAGTGCCCTTCAGCATTATTACCAGCAATGGAAATTCAAACACCCGGCGCCGGAAGATTTTACGGCAAGCATCAGTGAAAGCCTGGGTATTCAGCAGGACAGTTTGTTTTCTTACCTGGATACAAGAGGTGTTTTGCCTAATCAACACAGAACGGGCACAAAAGCGGCTTTTGTATTTGACCTGAAATCTTATGCACAATATATCAGTTCACCCGCCGCAAACCTTATCAGTATCGGGCCGGCAATAGGAGTCAACAGGTATGATAAATTAATGGCGGGCATATTTGTAACGAACTATAAAATTCCGGCTTCGAGACTGCAATTCTTTGTTGCGCCGATGTATAGTACTGCCACCAGGAAACTGGCAGGTACAGGTCTTGTTAATTATTCTTTCTTTCCCCAGGGAACATTCCAGAGAATAAACCTGGGGGTCAGTGCATCTGCATTTGGCATCAACAGGTTTAAAGATGAAGACAAAACCACATATACGTCCTTTCATAAAATAGTGCCTTCGCTCCGGCTTACATTAAAAGAGAAAAATCCCCGAAGCACGCTTAATCGCTTCCTGCAATTCAAGACTTTTTTTATTAAAGAAGAAGCGTTGCGTTTCTATCGCGACACAACTGTGACCGGAACTGATACTACAATAGAAACTAAATACAGGGTTATTTCCAACAACCGCACACTTAATCAGTTGTTGCTGGTTTGGGAAAACAATCGCGTGTTGTATCCTTACCGCGGAGAACTAAAACTGGAACAGGGAAAAGATTTTATCCGGGCTGGCTTTACCGGCAATTACTTTTTCAATTATCCAAAAGGCGGTGGCCTGGATCTCCGTTTATTTGCCGGAAAATTCTTTTATACAGTTGCCAAAACATTTACCAAACAATCTGAAACAAGCCGCTACCAGCTCAATATGACGGGGCCTAATGGTAGTGAAGATTATACTTACAGTGATTATTTTGTTGGCCGGAATGAATTTGAAGGCGCTGCAAGCCAGCAGATCATGATAAGGGATGGAGGATTTAAAGTAAGAACGGACCTGCTTTCTGATAAAATAGGCAAAACCGACGATTGGCTGGCCGCTATTAACCTGAGCTCCACCATACCATCAAACCTTAATCCACTCAATTTGCTGCCAGTAAAGATCCCGCTGAAGGTATTCCTGGATATCGGAACAAGTGCAGAAACCTGGAAAAGAAGTTCAGGCGGGGACCGGTTCCTGTTTGATGCAGGCCTGCATATCTCATTGCTGAAAGAAACCGTAAACATATACATCCCATTGCTGTATAGCAAAGTGTATAAAGATTATATACGGTCTACCATACCGGAAAACAGGTTCCTGAAAAAAATATCTTTCTCCATTGATATTTCTCATTTCAGGATGCGCAAATTTATCAGGGAGATACCTTTTGAATGAAGCAGTCTCCTTCCATACAATACCTGACGTATAAGGAAATTGATTTCCAAAAATGGGACCATTGCATTGCCAATGCATCCAATGGTTTGATCTATGGATATTCCTATTACCTGGATAATATGTCGAGGCAATGGAATGCACTGGTGTATGGCGACTACCAGGCGGTGATGCCATTGACCTGGCATAAAAAATATGGAGTGGCCTATCTTTATCAACCCTTTCTGGCAGCTCAGTTAGGAGTGTTTGGAAATGATATTACTGCAGATCTTTTGCAATCATTCCTGGATGCTGTTCCTACACGGTATTTGTACTGGGATATTTATCTCAATCATAAAAACATCTTTCCTCTCGAGAGGTTTTCTTTATACCAACGAAAAAACTTTGTTTTATCCCTGCATAAGCCTTATCATGAACTGTATGAGCAATACAGGGAGAATACAAAAAGGAATATAAAGAAAGCCCTACAACTGGATTGTAAAGCGACAAAGAATGTAGCTGTAGAAAAAGTGATAGAACTCGCCGTATTGCAAATGCGCGGTTATACAAAAGAGTCTACGGAGAATATTGAACGCTTCAAAAACCTGTATGATCTTTTAGCTGAAAGAAAACAAGCGGTTTGCTATGGCATTCTCTCATCCAAAGATGAGTTGATCGCTTCCTGTGTATTTTTCTTTTCCCATAACCGGGCTTATTATATTCTGGTGGGCAACCACCCTGATGGCCGCACATTAGGAGCTTCCCATGCCCTGATAGATGCATTTATAAAAGACCATGCCGGTCAAAACCTGCTACTCGATTTTGAAGGTTCTGATATCCGAAACCTCGCATTTTTCTATAGCAGTTTCGGGGCTGTAGAAGAGAATTATTCTGCGATACGGTTAAATAAATTACCGTTTTACTTAAGATGGCTGAAGAAATGACCCATCCAGTATCTTCTCAGCAAGCAGCATATCCACCGGCTTCGTTATCTTGATATTACTTTCTTCACCTTCCACGAGAGACACTTTGAGTCCATACGCTTCCACTACCGTGGCTTCATCAGTGAATTTGTCTTTATAATCTATCTGGAATGCGGGTAATAAAATTTTGCTGTGAAATACCTGTGGAGTTTGTACCAGCATCACCAGGTTGCGGTCTACGGCTTCATTGCCTTCTTCTGTGAGCATGCGGATGCTGTCTTTACTGGCCACTACAGGGATAGCGCTGCCGGTTTCCATTGCCATTGTATAGCATCGGCGGATAAGGTCGCCGGACAATAAGCAACGGACACCATCATGCACAAAAACCACCGACTCTTCTTCTATCAGTTCCAACCCGTTTTTTACGGATTGAAAGCGGCTGTCGCCACCGGCGGTGATCCTGATGCGGTCTTTATCAAAATAAGCGTCAATGATCTCCTGCCCCATGTCCATGTATTCAACTGGTAAAACCAGGATCACCTGGAGGTCAGCATAGGTATCAATAAAAGCTTTGATGGAATAATAAAGAACGGGTTTATCTTTTAACAGCATGAATTGCTTGGGAATATTTGCGCCCATTCTTGTGCCGGAACCACCAGCCACTATTACAGCATATTTTTTCATGAATACAAAAATCGGAATTTACCGGATATAATAAAGAAATGGCTTGAAGGAAACAAGATTGCCCGCCTTATCCTTTCCAAGTATACATTCAATAGACAGAACATTCCTGCTTTTCATCGCCTGGATGGCTTTAGTATCTTCTTCTGAAAACGCATCGCCATATACGATCTTTTGTTGAGATTCACAATCTTCACCACAATCAATAAGATAACTGAAACGTATGATTGTTACACCGGCTTCTTCTGGTTTTACTTTCTTGATTTTAGCAAGGTCTTCCACAGGAAGCATGCCTTTGGCCTGTATGCCATCAAAGGAAGCGGTATAGCGGGGAAGAACTTTACATGAATCATCATCTGACTGCGCGAATGCAGTGTGTATGCAAAAGACAAATGCCAGGCATAAAAAATATCTGCGCAATAAAGAGTATTTCATTTTACCGGTAAATATTTACTTCCATTAATCATTCGCTGTTCTGAACACCCCTGTACATTCCTGCACTATTAAAGATCAGTGCTGCATTTCCTTTAGCATCCACACCGATCATTCCTCCTTCACCTTCCATTTTCACCAGTTTGTCCTGCACTACAATGTTCATTGCTTCCTGCAGTGATAGGCCTTTGTATTCCATGAGGCAGCTTACATCATAGGCAGCCACAGCGCGGATAAATATTTCACCATGGCCGGTGCAACTGATCGCGCAGGTTTTATTATTGGCATAAGTACCGGCGCCGATAATAGAACTATCACCTACCCTTCCCCATTGTTTATTGGTCATACCACCCGTGCTGGTAGCAGCGGCTATATTACCAAACTGATCACAGGCTGCTGCACCAACAGTTCCGAATTTCTTTTCATCCAACTGCACATTATGGTCCAGTGCTACGTTTTCAGTCTCTCTTATCTTTAACCATTGATCATAGCGGAACTCTGAAAAGAAATAATCATCCGGTTCGGTTTTTATACCTGTTGAAGCGGCAAAAGCATTGGCGCCTTCTCCATTCAGCATCACGTGCGGGCTTTTGGTCATTACTGCATAAGCAAGTTCTACAGGATTGCGGATATTATTCACTCCGCTGACAGCTCCGGCCAATAATGTTTTTCCATCCATAATGGAAGCATCCATTTCCTGGCTGCCATCTTTTGTAAATACAGACCCCCTGCCGGCATTGAACAGGATATTATCTTCAAGCGATACAACAGCCGCCTTGACTGCATCAAGAGCTGAGCCGCCTTTATGTAATAATGTATAACCGGCATTCAGTGCAGCTTCCAGTCCCTGCTTGTATGCTTTTTCCATATCCGGGGTCATGTTTTCCCGGAGAATGGTGCCTGCGCCTCCATGTATCACCAATGTGTACTTAGCCATATAGTTTTATCCCTGGTTTTTCCGCCCTGACGAGATCGCGATATAATACAGGGGCACGCCCAGCAAAACAATGATAAGTCCCGGCCAGGTATATTCAGGTTTATAGATAATCAACAACAAACAAAATGCCGTTCCCATCAGGATATATAAGAAAGGCAGAACAGGATATCCAAATGCCTTATATGGTCTTTCTGCATCCGGTCTTTTTTTGCGGAGGATAAATATGCCGATGATCGTAAGCATATAAAACAATACCACTACAAAAGAGATCATATCCAGTAATTGTCCGTATTTACCGCT
Source organism: uncultured Chitinophagaceae bacterium (assembly GCA_965990355.1). Classification (GTDB taxonomy): domain Bacteria; phylum Bacteroidota; class Bacteroidia; order Chitinophagales; family Chitinophagaceae; genus Terrimonas_A. The sequence goes on along the minus strand of CBHEUU010000019.1, from coordinate 2,798 downwards.
CAGGCACCAGGCAGAAGCCACAAGGCATTGGATCCATAATGCGAGTTGCGGCACGGAGTTTTGATTGAGTGTTCCCACTTTCTTAAAGAACAATCCGTCTTTTGCCATTGTATAGTATACCCGGGCGCCTGCAAGAATAAGTCCGTTGTTGCATCCGAAAGTAGACACCATGATCAATATGGCGATAAGTGTTGTGCCGAAAGAAGGGAATATTTTATTTGCCGCAGCCACGGCCACACGGTCATCCTGGGGCAAGGCCAGTTCATTCAGCGGCAGCGCATTTAAATACATGAGATTGGCAGAAACATAAATGATCGTTACTATCAGTGTGCCGAGGAAAAGGCTCAAACCAATATTGCGTTTGGGGTTTTTCATTTCGCCTGCAATAAATGTTACATTGTTCCAGGCATCACTGCTGAAAATAGAGCCCACCATGGAGGCTGCAATGGCGCCAAGCAATGCAGCTCCGCCAATGCCTTCCCAGGCTCCGGGAATGAACTTTCCGTCCACATCTTTTACCGCCTGCCGGGCTGTAAAACCTGTTTCCCAGTTTTCCGCCCAGAAGCTTTGTTTTACCAGTATAAAACCAAAAATGATCAGGCCGAATAAAGCCAGCAGTTTGGCAGAAGTAAATAATGTTTGGATAAACCGGCCTTCTTTAACACCTTTTGAATTGATGTAGGTCAGCAGTATGATGATCGCAATAGCCACAAGCTGGCCTGAATATACTTTTGTGATCCCTGCATCAAACAGCAGGTACTCATTTCCCAGCTCGGGAACCATATAAGCCAGGAACTTTGAAAATGCCACGCCTACTGCCGCAATGGTAGCGGTTTGTATCACGGCGAAAAAGCTCCAGCCATATAAAAAGCCCATTAATGGGCTATAAGCTTCTTTCAGGTAAACGTATTGGCCGCCGGCCTTGGGGAACATACCGCTCAGCTCTCCGTAGCTAAGGGCCGCCGTCAGTGTCATAAAGCCGGTGAGCAGCCATACGGCAACCAGCCAGCCGGCACTGCCGGTATTGCGGGTGATATCAGCACTGACGATGAAAATACCGGAGCCGATCATGGAGCCGGCTACGATCATAGTGCCGTCGAATAAGCCCAGGGTAGGTTTAAAAGAAGTTTGCTGTTGACTCATGCAGTTTGGGATTTGGATAAAGCTAAGCGAAAAAATGAAAAAGTTTTCATCATTTTTCCTACGCTTTTCCCAAGGCTGGCAGCTTATGGTTTCTCCTTCTTGTACTTCTCATTCAACCCTCTGATAACATCCGGGGTAATATCATACAACGTATCCTTATAGTAAAATACCCCTGGGTCATTTGCCACGATATAAGCGTACTCCCTGCCTTTATTATACTCTGCAATAAATTCCTCGATCTTCTTCTTCAGCGACAAATTCCGGCGCGTCACAAATTCCTGGTACTGCTGGTCCATGTCCTGCTTCCTGCCTTTCAGCACATCCTCCAGTTGCTTCAGCTCCATCTGTGCCTTTTCATAATCCGCCTGCGTCATGGTTGACTGCTTTTGCTGGTATTCCTGGATCTTTTTCCGGTAAGTCATATCAAGCTGGGAAAGGCCATTGCTGTACTCTTTTTCCTTTCCTTCTATCTCCGATTTCACGTCCTTTACCATATCAAAATGAGCTTCAATAGAGTCCATTTCAAAATACGCAATGCGGAAAGGCGTATTCAGTGATACTGTATCATTAGCCGTTTTCCTGGTTACCGCCCCTCCTTTCTTGCTCAACTGGGCAAAAAGAAGATATCCGCCAAGAAGCGTCAACAATACATTCCATATCACAATACCATTTTTCATCTGTGTTTCTCTTTTGTTTTAAAAATCACCACCTGTTACACAAAACAAGGGATTATTTCTTGCAAGTTAAATATCCTTAGCCGGGCAAATATAAGGATTCAGGTCACTTTATGAAACCCTTAACCTTCCTCGTCCGTGCGCCGACGCTGAAGCTATGGCGCAAGCGTCCAAAGCTTTAGCGTAGGCGAACCCTCCTGCGCTAAAGCTCCGGCGGGTGAAGATAAAAAAAGGAGTAAGGGACACTTACTCCTTTTATCATTGATAAATTGCTCTTATTCTTCGTCATCGAAAGTCATCGCCTCACGAGTCGTCTGCAACAGCTCATATTCTTCCTTGCTGCCCACGATCATGTTCTCAAACTCACGCAAACCAGTACCTGCAGGGATCGGGTGACCAGTGATCACGTTCTCTTTCAGGCCGAGCATATCGTCTGTCTTGCCATGGATGGCTGCAGAAGACAATACTTTCGTTGTTTCCTGGAAGGAAGCAGCAGATATCCAGCTTTGTACACCGAGCGAAGCTTTGGTGATACCGAGCAGCGTAGGCGCTGATGTAGCGGGTTTCGCATCACGGTATTCAACCAGTTGCCTGTCTGAACGGCGGAGGATTGAGTTCTCTTCGCGCACATCACGCAGGCTTACGATCTGTCCTGCACGCAGCTTGGCAGATTCGCCGGCTTCTGTTACCACTTTCTTATCGAACACATAATCGTTCTCTTCAACGAATTCAAATTTATCTACTGAATCGTCTTCAAGGAACTTGGTATCACCCGGGTCAACGATGTTTACCTTGCGCATCATCTGGCGAACGATCACTTCAATGTGCTTATCATTGATCTTCACACCCTGCAAACGATACACTTCCTGGATCTCGTTCACCACGTACTGTTGTACTGCAAACGGACCTTGACTGGAAAGGATATCATGTGGAGAGATCTGACCATCAGACAATGGAGAACCTGCTTTCACAAAGTCACCA
>CBHEUU010000018.1:0-17918 GCA_965990355.1 uncultured Chitinophagaceae bacterium | reverse complement strand
GCAGTAATAAACCTTAATAAATCCATGTTGTATTTTTTTAAAAGTACCCGTTCTTTTTTCTGTCTTCCATCGCTGCTTCCGTCACTTTATCATCAATCCTTGTTTCGCCTCTTTCACTAATGCGGGCTGCGATGATCTCATTGATCACTTCATCCAGAGTGGCTGCAGCTGATTCCACAGCAGCGGTACAGGTCATATCACCTACAGTTCTGTAACGCACTTTCTTTTTTATGACTGTATCCGTATCATCCACCTGTATAAAATCAGACACTGCGATCAGTTGTCCTTCATGCGCGATCACTTCCCGCTCATGCGAGAAATAAATGGAAGGAAGACCAATATTTTCTTTACGGATATAATTCCAGATATCCAGTTCTGTCCAGTTGCTGATCGGGAACACCCGCACGTTTTCTCCTTTCTGGATACGGCCATTATAGATACTCCATAATTCAGGACGTTGCAGCTTGGGATTCCATTGTCCGAATTCATCACGAACGGAAAAGATCCTTTCCTTGGCCCTTGCTTTTTCTTCATCACGTCTTGCTCCACCGATGCAGGCATCAAAGCCAAACTCTTCAATGGTATCAAGCAGCGTATAGGTCTGCAGCCAGTTGCGGCTGGCAAATTTTCCTTTGGGCTCTGTGAGATTTTTTTGCTTTATAGTGTCTTCCACTTTACGCACTACGAGATTGGCTTTTACTTCTTCCGCCAGTTGATCGCGGTAAGCCAGTGCTTCAGGGAAATTATGTCCTGTATCAATATGCACCAGCGGAAAAGGGATCTTGCCGGGTGCAAATGCTTTTCTGGCGAGGTGAACCAAGGTAATGGAATCCTTTCCACCGCTAAACAGCAGGGCAGGTTTTTCAAACTGCGCGGCTATTTCACGGAAGATATGAATGCTTTCAGCTTCCAGTTGTTCCAGGTAATCCAGATGATACTTACTCATACACTACATTTCTTAAATGATCCTCTATTTATTAACTAACAGATTGGCTGCTGTGGAATGCAATCCACATTCCTTATGTGATGTTTCCCACCACCAGCGGCCGGCACGTGCATCTTCACCAGGCTCGATCGCCCTGGTGCAGGGAGCACAACCAATACTGACGAACCCTTTATCATGCAAAGGGCTGTAAGGCACATTGAACTGGTGCAGGTAAGCCAGCATTTCATCATAGCTCCATTTGATCAAAGGATTGAATTTATACAGTTGCCTGTCTTCCATCCATTCAATCATTGGCATACTCTGGCGGTTACCTGATTGTTCGGCACGCAACCCGGTGATCCAGACTGCTGCTCCTTCCAATGCCCTGTTCAGCGGCTTTACTTTTCTTATATGACAACACGCTTTGCGGTTGTCTACTGATTCATAAAAGCTGTTTATTCCTTTAGTGCTCACAAATTCTTCCACATCGGCTGCTTCCGGGAAATAAACATAGACTTTGTTTTTATACCGGGCTTCTATTCTATCAAGCAGTTCGTACGTTTCATTGAACAACCTGCCGGTATCAATCGTAAATACTTTTACAGGCAGGGCATTTTTGAAAATCACATCAGTAAGCACCTGGTCTTCCTGCCCCAGGGATGATGAAAAAACAACTTTGCCGGGGAATAGCGTTGTGATAAACGCTATGGCCTCCGGCAAAGAATAATCTTCCAACTCCTGTATCTGCTCTTTCGTCAACATCAAATTTATAAATCAGGCTGTGGCGTATAACGCAGGTAAGGTTTTACCACTTTAACGCCTTTAGGGAATTTTTTTATAGCATCTTCTGTAGATACAGCGGGAACAACGATCACATCTTCGCCATGTGTCCAGTTGGCCGGAGTAGCCACACTGTAGTTGGCAGTAAGCTGCAATGAGTCGATCACCCGCAGTACTTCTACAAAATTCCTTCCTGTAGATGCAGGATAGGTAATGATCAGTTTTATTGCTTTATCCGGTCCGATAATGAATAAAGAACGGACTGTAGCCGTTGCTGATGCATTGGGATGGATCATGTCGTACAGTGTTGCTACATTTCTGTCAGCATCTGCTATGATAGGGAAATTAACAGTAGTGTTCTGTGTTTCGTTGATGTCTTTTACCCATCCTTCATGCTTGTCAAGCGGGTCAACACTTACAGCCAATACTTTTACATTGCGTTTTGCAAATTCGCTTCCCAACAGAGCTGTTTTACCCAGCTCGGTTGTACACACCGGTGTATAGTCAGCCGGATGGGAAAATAAAACGCCCCAGCCGTTGCCTAAATATTCATAAAAATCGATTTCACCTGCTGTTGTTTGCGCTTTAAAATTGGGTGCTGCATCCCCTAAACGTAATGACATAAAACAAATTTTAAATAGTTAACAAAAATAAGGGTTAAAGAATACCCCACAAAGTTTGTGGACTAATTTCTTGTTAATAGGACTTGTGGACTAACGGCCGTTTGGACGGGATATTCGTAAAGTACGAGTGAGGGTAGGTTTAGACAGGAGTGGAAATCAATAATCAACCAGATCTCTAAGGGTGCGGTTTTCGACGATGTTAAGCGTTGCATCGCGCACCTGGATCATCATATCATGCAGTCCGCAATGCTTTTCATTACAGTTTTTACATCGCTCATAAAAATACAGGCTTACACAAGGGATCATGGAGATAGGGCCATTCACAAGGCGGATAATTGTAGCTACTTTGACTTTCTCCGGGCTTTTCTTTAAAAAATAGCCTCCACCCTTTCCTTTCTTACTGTCCAGGATATCGGCTTTCTTTAATTCCAGCAGGATATTCTCCAGGAATTTCAAAGGGATTTTTTTCTTTTTAGCGATTTCGGAGATCAGGACAGGTCCTTCATTATACTTCTCCGTAAGATAACCCAATGCCTTAAATGCGTACTGTGATTTTTTTGAAAGCATATTCTTACTTAGTTCAAAATTTGTACGGTATAGCCAATTGCTGAATTTTTCTTTAACATGGCCGATACGCCGCAATATTTGTCAAGCGACAAATCAATCGCTTTTTTTACTTTCTCCAGGTTTTCGGCAGCGGTTTTAAGGCGGTAAGTGATCTGTATATCTTTAAACACTTTTGGATGCTCTTCGGTTTGCTCAGTTTCCACTTCAATGGAAAAATCAGAGAAATCCACCTTCATTTTATTCAAAATACCTATCACGTCAATACCTGTGCAGCCTGCCAGCCCGGACAATAACAGTGCCTTGGGGCCATGTCCATTTTTTTTATTTCCATCTACTTTTATCCGGTTGCCTTCGTGTTCACTTTCAAACTCCTCATCCCTGATCCATTTCGTTGTCGTTTTCATTTGTACATATTTATTGATTCCCAGCCAAATGGAACCTCCGGTGATATCCGTCGGTTTCATTATTCTATAACGTATTAAACTTTAAACTTTTCAATTCTTTAAATTTCCTGCGATGCCAGGTTATGCTTCTCATTCTTCAGGATATTGTCCAGCGTCCACCTGATCTTTTTTTCAAATTTATGCTTTCGCACCGTACATTCCATCTTGTCGCAGATCGGGCAGGAAAAAGGCAGGCAACCGTCCGAATGCACAAAGAATTCCACGCTCGGGCCAAATTCCTCTCTCACCAGAGAGATCAGCGCATCAATTTCCCGGTGGGCCTCATGTACATTCAGGTACCAGGGCACAGTAAGGTGGCAGTCAATATGCAGAACACTGCCATATTTGATCACCCGGAGATTATGAATATCAATCCAGTTGGTGCGGCGGTTGGCATTCAGCAATTCCACCAGCCGGGTCAGCAGTTGCTTGTCAGCCTCATCCATAATGCCCGCAATGGAGCTCCGCACTATGCGGTATCCCATAAAAATGATGAAGCCTCCGAAAAGGATCGCCACCACTCCATCTATCCAGTTCCAGCCCGTGAAATATAAAAGAACCAGGCCTGCAATGATCCCCAGGGTTGATAATGTATCACTTTGCAAATGCTGTCCACTCGCCTGCAGGGCCAACGAGTCATTTTTTTTGCCTATCCGCACACAGTAAACACCCACCAGGAAATTGATCAGGGCCGTTGCTGCCACCAGCCAGATACCGACGTCTATCTTTTTTAACTCAACAGGATGTACCAGGCTTAAAATGGCTTTGTATAAAATAACCAGTCCCGCAATGCCGATCAGCGTGCCTTCCACTGCAGCCGAAAGAAACTCTGCTTTGCCATGTCCATAAGGATGATCAATATCACGTGGCTTGGCAGCTATATACAGGCTGTAGAGACCAATAAAACCGGCCGCAACATTCACAATGCTTTCCAGTGCATCTGTAAGTATCGAAACGGAAAGCGTGGAGAAATAGGCAATGAATTTCACCGCCAGCAATGCCACAGAGATGCCGGCAACCCATTTCTGTACACGGAGATTTTGATTTGCGGTTTTCAAGGCGTAAAAGTATAATTAAAGTTTTGGGTCCCACAAAGACAACAAAGGCCACAAAGAAATAATATAAGGGAGAGATCAATAAATTTATTCTTTGTGGCCTTTGTTGTCTTTGTGGGAAATATATTTTAATCAAAACCTTCCTTCACATACTTCAACCATTCTTTGCGGGCATAAACCAGGAAGGCCGCCGGCGCATTTTTAAAATCTTTCTCCGTTTCATACCTTCCAAAACTCCGCTCAAGCTCCGCCATTTCATCCTTCAAAACAGGAAGCTTTTCAAGATTTACATTCTTTTCGGTAACATGGAATACTGTATCCTCTCCACTGGCTCCCCGCAACCACATGCTGCCCCGCAGTGCATATTTCACCGTGTCTTCATGCATGATCAGTTTCATGTAAGAAGGAGACACATCCCCGCGGCAGGCCAGCTTGTACTGCACCTTGGTTTCAGCAATACTGTCCTTATCAAGATCGGTAATAGTGGTGGAACCTTTGATAAACTCACCCACATGATCAAGTTCACATTCTTTGATCAGATCATTCATTCGCCAAAGTGCTTTATAACCGGTATCCGTTTTAATATAATGCACGGCAAACAACTCGATCGTCTGCGTTTCTTCACCCGTTTCCTTGCTCTTTACCGTATAAGGGCCAAGGACAGAAGTGATCAGCACATTCTTTCCCAGGCGATCATCCCATTGCCAGGCTTCCTGTATTTTTCCACGGAATTTGAACCGGCTGTCGACGGCTTTCATTTTATACGCTGCGGGAAAGCTTCCCTGTGCATTTCCCATTACCGGCAGCAATAGCAGCAATAACCATTTGAACATGCAAAAACATTTGGTTTGGTTAAAATATTACACTTGCGAATCAAAACGCTGCTGTATATATTTCCAGTTCACCACACTCCACCATGCATTGATATAATCAGCCCTTCTGTTTTGATAACGCAGGTAATAAGCATGCTCCCATACATCAAGACCCAATAACGGGAAGCCTTTGATATCACTCACACTCATCAGGGGATTGTCCTGGTTAGGCGTTGAGCCGATAAGCAGTTTTTTATCTTTGTTTACATACAACCAGGCCCAGCCACTGCCAAAACGGTTCTTGCCCGCATCAGCCAGTTGTGTTTTAAAACTATCGAATGAATTAAAGCTTTGTTCTATCGCTTTTAAAAGCGTTCCTTCAGGTTTGCCGCTACCATCGGGCGACATACTTTTCCAGAAAAGTTCATGGTTATAATGACCGCCTGCATTATTCCTCATTTTGGCGGAATATTTAGAGATATTCTGCAGCACATCTTCCAATGGTTTTTTCGTGTCCACACCTTCTGCAGCGGCTGCATCGCGAAGATTGGTTGCATAAGCTGCTGCATGTTTGGAGTAATGGATCTCCATGGTTTGTGCATCAATCGCTCTTTCCAGGCTATTGTATGCGTAAGGCAATGCTGTTTGCGAAAATCCGGTAGGTATATTGGAGTCCTGGCTTTTTTTTAAGATCCCGCAGGATTCAAGTAAAGAACCTGTGGCCACCACGCCGGCGCCTACAGCCAACACAGTTTTGGCAGACTCTGATAAGAAGGCCCGCCGTGTAGTAGAATTGTTTTGCATTTAATTTGTTTTTATTTGGAAACAGGTGTTAAGCCCCGGAAAAAGCTTCTGACCTTTTTAAAAAGCCTGTAATAAGCTTCCTTGCTGAACAACTGGGAGTCACGCATAGCTTTATAAGTCAGGAATACACCAATAGGCACCAGCACAAAAATAGCCAGCCACATTCCTGAAAAAGTATTCCAGCTTCCTTCCTTCGCAAACTTCTCTCCCACGGTAGTGGAGAAATAAAAGACCATGAAGAAACAGATGGCTGCGATCAATGGCGTACCCACTCCTCCTTTACGGATGATGGAACCCAAAGGCGCGCCGATCAGGAACAATACCAGGCAGGAAATGGAAAGAACGATCTTGCGATGCCATTCTATTCCATGCTTTCTGAATTGTTTTTCCCGTTCCTGCATATTCGTATCTGCTGCTGCAAGTGAAGCGCTCATGGATGCAGCTTCATTAATTGCCTGGTTGCCGATATTGAAGCGGGCTGAATCAGGCAGCAACTGATCCATTGTTTTTGCATGTATGAAAAGACTGTCCTCTTTTGCTTTCTTTTGAGTAGTGCTGTCGAGATATTTATTGAAAAGAAAACTGCCATACAATCCTTTTTCAAGGTTATTGCGGACAATCTGGTTTTCTTTTTTTAATGAATCAAGGGCTCTGTTCAATTGGCGGATGCTATAAAACTTTTCGTTGTTTTTATTGGTAGTATCGGAAGTCCAGCTGATCTGCAGGGCGCTCATATCAAACTGCTTGTTATACTCTTTAAAACCAAGCCTTATATAATCAGTCTTTGCAGAGTTGCTGCTATTTCCTTTTTCCTGGTAACGCCAGCCATCTTTGAGATTGAATTCAAGATAGCGTTTGTTGGCCGACACACGCATTACGCCACTCTTTGCGATAATAAAATTATCCTGCTGGCCATTTTGCTGTTGTTCGTATACGATTACATCGCGGATAACACTGTCATTCTTTTCTTTTTGACCGATCTTGATAGCAAAGCCGCTGAGACGGTCATAGAAAACACCTTCTTTTAAATCAAAAGCCGGTTTGGCCCAAACGATGTCGGAAAGCATGGTCCTCGATTTCAGGAATGCCACAGGAATGATATAGTTGGAAAACAAAAAAGCAATGCCGCTGATAAAGATGGAAATGATGAACAGCGGCCGCATAAAACGCAACAGCGATATACCTGCTGATTTGATAGCCACCAGCTCAAAACTCTCACCGAGGTTGCCAAATGTCATTAAGGAAGAAAGCAACACGGCCAGCGGCAAAGCGAGGGGCACCAGCACGGCACTCTGGTACCAGATAAATTTCAGTACCACATCACTGCCCAATCCCTTTCCTACAAAATCATCAATGTATAACCAAAAAAACTGCATCACCAACACCAGCAGGGTGATGAAGAAGGTGGCGATGAAAGGGCCGATAAAGGCTTTAACGATCAGCTTATCCAGTTTTTTGAACATCGGTGGGATCTCCGCCCAGGCGGATGAATGATTATTTTTGATGAATGAATGATTCCTCAAAAATACAGCTTTCGCCGTTTGAGCAGCAACTGATCACTAATTATGAATGGCTTTTAACAAAGAATGGCATCCTGGAAAAAATAAAGGGGGCGCTGGGTGCTTTGCAGCAGCGGCAGCAGGAAGTGTTGCAAAATGCAGGCAGTTTTCTTCCACCGGAAGTGTTGACTGTGTCTGCCAAAATATCCCGGGGGGAAAACTATCTCGGGCTTCCTTATATGGTACTTGATTATCCGCGTTATTTTGACAGGGAAAATATATTTGCCGTACGCACGATGTTCTGGTGGGGGCATTTCTTCAGTTGCACCCTGCAGCTATCCGGCATTTATAAAGAAAGATATATGCCCGGTATAATAGCTGCATTTGATCAGTTGCAAAGCGAGAATTTTTATATCAGCCACAATTCTTCACAGTGGGACCATCATTTTGGTGAAGACAATTACACGGCATTGCAGGGGCTGAACATTGTTCAATTCAACAACCATTTACAATCCCATCCTTTTATAAAAATGGCAAAAAAAATATCCCTCGATAATTGGGATACTATTGATAAAAAATTGTTTGACACTTATCGTTTGCTGATAGGGAAACTGGAGAATGGTTAAACATTAAGTTTATCCGGTCTCATCAGTTACCAAGCCGGTGAAACAGATCTTTCACCTGGTGGTCCCATAGCAAACTTTGGTCTTTGATATCCTTCTTCTCTGCAAAGTCTTTCACCACAAGAATAGTCTGATTGGTGATCTCTGATTTTTCGATACCAAATTCAAAATATTCGTTCTTGGGCGCTTCCAGCCAACGGAAGCGGATAAAGCGGTCTTCTTCGCTTTCCAGTACTTCTGCTTTATCAAAAGAACCATTCCATCCAAAGTAAAAGACATTGTCTCGCTCGTCCACTTTGTCTGCAAACCATTCTCCTAAACCGGCCGGGGTAGATAAGAACTCGTATAATATAGAAGGCGAACACCTTACGGGAAACTCTAGCGTATATAATTGCTTACTCATCGTCAGTTGATTAAATCACTCAGGGCTGCAATAATAAAAAATAAATCGGCCTTGCAAAATTATTTACCGTTTATTTTTCTGGTTTTGGAAAACAGGCCCCCGGGCATAAAATAAAAACATAATGAAAAACGTTAAGATATTCTAAAGATTTATTTGGCATATATAAGGGTAAACCTTAAATTGCTATAATATCCAATTCCTTGTGTAGTAAATGAAAAACCGTGATGGGTGTTTTTAAAGGCTAACCTAACCAAAACTATAATTCGACGAACCCTTAAAATAACCATCTAAATACCAAACCTATGAGTATGCGTCAATTGAAGATCACGAAGTCAATTACGAATCGTGAATCTCAAAGCCTGGAAAAATATCTCCAGGAGATTGGCAAAGTAGAACTGATCACTCCTGAAGAGGAAGTGCGACTTGCCTCTCTTATCAGACAGGGTGATCAACGCTCCTTAGACCGCCTCACCAAAGCCAACCTTCGTTTCGTTGTTTCCGTTGCAAAACAGTATCAGAACCAGGGATTATCCTTACCAGACCTTATCAATGAGGGTAATGTAGGCCTTATCAAGGCAGCCCAGCGTTTTGATGAAACCAGAGGTTTCAAGTTCATTTCTTATGCTGTATGGTGGATCCGTCAAAGTATCCTCCAGGCATTGGCCGAACAATCCCGGATCGTAAGGCTGCCGCTTAATAAGGTAGGGCTCACCAACCGGATTCAAAAAGCCTATTCCACTCTGGAACAACAGTTTGAGAGGGAACCCTCTGCTGAAGAACTCGCAGAAATGCTGCAGATGGACCTCGATGAAGTGTCTGCCACCCTCGGTATTTCAGCCCGCCACGTAAGCATGGACACGCCGCTTTCTGAAGGTGAAGACAGCACTCTGATTGATGTGTTGGAAAATCCCAATGCAGAAAAAACAGATGGCGACCTGGACCACAAAGAATCCCTTAAAACTGAAATCGACCGCTCACTGAAAACCCTGACGGAGAGGCAGAAAGAAGTGATCTGTTATTTCTTCGGCATCGGTGTTGACCATCCCATGAGCCTGGAAGATATCGGCGAAAAATTCAACCTGACACGCGAAAGGGTACGCCAGATTAAAGACAAGGCCATCACCAAATTAAGAACCACCAACCGTTGTAAACTATTAAGAACTTACTTAGGCTAATGAAATAAACTTCTACACTATTTCCCGCTCCGGCGGATATATAAAGGTTTCAGAGATTTAAAAGGTTAGATGCAATTGCAGCTTGCTTTTGAATTTTTGAAACCTTTTTAATTTGTTCTGGTGTAATTTTGCACCCTTATCTCAAACATCTATGTTCAACAGTTTACAGGAAAAACTCGAAAGCGCCTTTAAAAACCTTAAAGGCCAGGGAAGGATCACTGAGATCAATATTGCTTCTACCGTAAAGGATATCCGACGTGCATTGGTGGATGCCGACGTTAACTATAAGATTGCCAAGGAATTTACCGACAAGATCAAGGACAAGGCCATGGGCGAAAAGGTGATCAACGCCATCAGTCCGGGCCAGTTGATGACCAAGATCGTAAAGGATGAGCTGGCCGAATTAATGGGCGGTTCCGAAGCCGGCTTTAATGCCAAAGGCAATCCTGCTGTCATCCTGATCGCAGGTCTTCAGGGTAGTGGTAAAACCACGTTCAGTGGCAAGCTGGCCAATTACCTGAAAACCAAAAAAGGCCTCAGTCCCATGCTGGTAGCTGCGGATATTTACCGCCCTGCAGCGATGGAGCAATTGAGAGTGCTCGGCGAACAGATCGGTGTGGAAGTGCACCTGGAACTGGAGAATAAAGATGCAGTGGCCATTGCACAGAATGCAGTGAAAGAAGCGAAAAGCAAGAACAAAAATGTGCTGATCATAGATACGGCAGGTCGTTTAGCGATTGATGAAGCGATGATGACTGAAGTGGCGAATATCCGTAATGCCGTAAATCCGCAGGAGATCCTGTTTGTAGTGGACAGCATGACCGGCCAGGACGCGGTGAATACAGCCAAGGCCTTCAACGACCGGCTGGATTTCAGCGGTGTGGTGCTGACTAAACTCGATGGTGATACACGCGGTGGTGCCGCTCTTTCCATCAAGTATACAGTAAACAAACCCATCAAATTCGTCAGCAGTGGCGAAAAAATGGAAACACTGGATGTATTCTATCCCGAGCGGATGGCCCAGCGTATCCTCGGCATGGGTGATATCACGAGCCTGGTGGAAAAGGCCCAGGAGCAATTCAATGAAGAGCAGGCTAAACAGCTGGAAAGCAAGATCCGTAAGAATAAATTCGATTTTGCCGACTTCAAAATGCAACTGGAGCAGATCAAGAAAATGGGCAATATGAAGGACCTGCTGGGAATGATCCCCGGTGTAGGCAGCAAGATCAAAGACCTCGATGTAAATGAGGATTCTTTCAAAGGCATAGAAGCCATGATCAACTCCATGACTCCCGAAGAAAGGAACAACCCCGACCTGATAGACAACAGTCGACGTAAACGCATTGCCAAAGGTGCCGGTAAAGATCTTAGTGAAGTGAATGCCTTTATGAAACAATTTGATCAAATGCGTGATATGATGAAGGGAATGAACAAGATGAATATGTTTGGAAAGATGATGCCGGGTATGAAGCGTTAAATTTTAGCGCCGTTCGTCAAAACTTCACTTGGCATTTCGACACCAGTTTGTTACCTTCGCTCTCCGGTATCTACCGGTTTTTAACAATTATTGTTTAACGCTGTTAAATGTCTATTTAATGTCAGCAAAAATCCGACTGCAACGCCACGGGTCCAAGAAGAGACCCTTCTACTTCATCGTAGTGGCAGACTCACGCGCACCGCGTGATGGTAAATTCATCCAGAAATTAGGTACTTACAATCCCCTGACTGTTCCAGCTACTATTCAACTGGACCGTCAGAAAGCGCTCGAATGGCTGAGCAAAGGTGCTACTCCAACAGACACCGTTCGCCGTATCCTGAGCTTTAAAGGTGTGTTATACCTGAAACACCTGTTAAGAGGTGTGAAGCTGGGTTTATTTGATGACGCTACTGCAATGGAGAAATTCACCAAATGGAGCTCAGAACATGACGCCCAGGTGAGAAAACGCCAGGAAGAAGCTTCCCGTCAGAAAAGAAGCCGTCGTCCTATGCCAGGTCGCAGACCTGAAAGAAGGACTGAAGGTAGCGGAAGTGAAGGATAAATATTGATTCCCTACTAAACCGGGGAATGAATCCGATCCTGAAAGTTCATGAGGCGACATTTAACAATGTCGCCTTTTTCTATCTATCAAAGTTTGTGCGCACTCAATGGCTGAATATTATAAAATAGGAAAACTCGTTGCTGTTTTTGGACTGAAAGGGGAAGTCATATTGAAACATACCCTTGGAAAAAAAACATCACTGAAAGGTTTGCAGGCACTTTTTATTGAAGAGAAGAAACAATCTTTTATTCCATGGTTCATCGAAACCACTAAAATAAAATCCGAAGAAGAAGTGTACCTGAAGCTGGAAGGCGTTGATACACGCGAAGCAGCCATGAAGCTTACGCAAAAAGAAATATGGATACCGGAACCGGATTTTAAAAAACTGGCAGCCAAATCAGCACCAGGCAGCATTTTAGGATATACTGTTGTAAACGACAATGAACCCCTGAGTGAAATACTGGAAGTGATTGAACAACCTCACCAGTTATTATGCCGCCTCGAGATCAACCAGAAAGAAGTACTGATCCCACTGAATGAACAAACCATTCAAAAGATAGATCATAAGAAAAAACAGGTTAGCGTCAGCCTGCCTGATGGGCTGCTTGAAATTTACCTGTAGCATTCCTTACTTCAGCCAGTGTGTTTTTTATCTGCACAAAATGCCTTTGCTCATGTGCAATAAAAAAACGAAAAGTATCTCCTGCTTTTAAACGGATCAGTTTGGTAAGGGAAACAGGTATCCGTATACTTCCTATATTTTTTTGTTTTGCGAGTTCAAGCAATTCCAGCAACTGGTGTTGCTGCTGCAAAAATGTTTCTATCACAGGTTGTGCATCTACATGAAATGCAGGCCGGTGGCCTTTCGGCGCTTTCATTTTATTTTTTACCACACCTTCTTTGGGTTGCAAAAGATGAGTGAAATAATTACCCAGCCAGCCCGGCCGGAAGGTCTTTACAGCATCACTACCATTCATCAAACCCTTTTTTAATGCAGGTAAATAATACAAACCATAACTGTTCAGATGTTCCAGCACCTGGATCACACTCCACCTGTCCGGGCCTGGTTGCTCCAGTAAAAGACCAGGATCTTCATTCTTTAAAAAGGTAGCTTTTGCAATCAATTGCCTGGTGTCGGCCTGCAATTGTTCCAATAGTGAAAGACTGTCAAAAGAGTTCATGTTTCTGAATTTACAACAAAGCTAGAACCGCGGACGCCGAAAAATCTTGGGAAATACCAAGATTTTAGAAGCTATATCTTTTTACTTCCTAACAGCTTGCTGAACGTAGCCGGATCAATTCCCAAATAAGAGGCAAGATATTTATGCGGAATGATCTGTAATACATGCGGGCTTCGCTTTAGCAGGGTCCTGAATTTTTCCTCAGCACTAAAGCATTGCAGCTCTGCCTGGCGTTCAAGCACTCCCTTTAATGCAAACGCTGTTGTTTTAAGGATCATTCGTTGTATATCCTGGTACTGCTGCATTAGTTCATCCACCTGGTGATAAGTGGTGCGGAGAAAACGGCTTGCAGTCAGCGTTTCAAAAAAATAACGGGAAGGAGTTTGTGTAAGAAAAGAATCGGCCACTCCGGAAAAAGAAGGAGGATAAGTAAATACGATCGTTCCTTCCTTATTATCATCACCGATATAAAATGCCCTTTGTAAACCTTCCAATACAAAATAAAGATGGCGCTCTGTTTCACCCGCTGCTGTTAATATGGTTTTACGTTTGCATTCAAACGGCGACCAGATATCTGCAAACGCATTCCATTCCTTTTCTTTGAGAGGATATATGGCGGAAATAAATTGTTGCAGTTGTTGAAGGGGCATGTTATTACTCCTGAAGATGTTTACTTGACATCAGACCGTATAAAATCAGCCAGCAGTTTCATCCTGTAATAAAGATTGCTCAGCATCAGGGAAACATTATTTCTTACACTTTCCAGGCTATTGTTGTTCATTTTTTTAATGTTCCGCAGCTCTTCTATTTTCTCGTCTATCTTATCCACCAGCTTCTCGGCATCCCACCCGATGTATTTTTTATTCCGGTCGTTGAACACATGATAAGGTTCTATATTGCCGGGTTTCAGCTTCCTGAAACGGAAATTGTTTTTGATCGCTTCTTTCACGGCTTCATTACTCAGCATTTCCACCAGCACATCAGGTTTCACATTGTTCAGGAAACCATTATGAAAAATGTTCAGGTTATTCCGCAATTCGCGGAGCACCTGCTTCTTCAATACATCATTGGTCTTGCCTTCCTTGTTGAGGAAAGTAAGCAGGTCTTTCAGTGGTCCAATGCCGGTTTTAAGCCATTCCCATTCCATAAACCAAATATACTCAGGAACTTGTAACCTGTCACCTCATTAGAAAAGAGTTTTTTTCACCTTATGGTTAACTTTGCTCTCTTGCAGGATCCCAAACGTTATATCGCCCATTTCGATCTCGACTCCTTTTTTGTTTCCGTCGAGATCCTCAATAATCCTTCCCTCAAAGGCAAACCGGTGCTGGTGGGGGGATATGAAAGAGGAGTGGTAGCCGCTTGCAGCTATGAAGCCCGCAAATACGGCATTCATTCGGCCATGCCCATGAAAAAAGCGCTGCAGCTTTGCCCGCATGCTATTGTTACCGGCAGCAGCCGCGGCGAATACAGCAAATATTCCCGCTGGGTAACGGATATCATTCAATCGAAAGTACCGCTTTTTGAAAAAGCATCCATTGATGAGTTCTATTGCGATATGACGGGCATGGATAAATTTTTCGGTGTAAGCCAGTACACACGCGGGCTGCGCGAATTCATCATTAAAGAAACAGGTCTGCCTATTTCCTGTGGACTGTCCTCTGCCAAATTCATCAGCAAGATGGCTACCAATGAAGCCAAACCCAATGGCTTCCTGGAAGTGCCGCATGGCAGGGAAACTGATTTTCTCTGGCCGCTGGGCATTGAAAAAATCAATGGCGTAGGTAAACAAACAGAACAGCAACTGAAAACCTTTGGCATTTACACTATCGAAGACATTGCCAGAACACCAAAGGAGATCATGGAAAGATATACTGGTAAATGGGGCGAATCACTCTGGAACAAAGCACATGGCCGTGGCAGT
This sequence comes from uncultured Chitinophagaceae bacterium, assembly GCA_965990355.1. GTDB lineage: Bacteria > Bacteroidota > Bacteroidia > Chitinophagales > Chitinophagaceae > Terrimonas_A. The sequence goes on along the minus strand of CBHEUU010000018.1, from coordinate 3,065 downwards.
GCCGAAGTGGAAACAGACTGGGAACAAAAAAGCATGAGCCATGAGAATACTTTTGATGCAGACTATACAGATGTAAGTTTTCTTCATGCAGAACTGGTGCGTCTTACAGAGAAAACAGCTTATGGTCTTCGTGAAGATGAAAAGCTTACCGGTTGCGTTACGGTCAAGATCCGCTATTCCGATTTTGAAACTACTTCACGCCAGGAAACAGTTGATTATACAGCACTCGATGATCAACTGATCGCAAAAGCAAAAGATCTCTTCAATAAATCCTACCAAAAAGGCCGGCCCGTAAGATTACTGGGCGTGCGCTTCAGCCAGCTTATTCCTTTTACCATGCAGATGAGCCTGTTCGACAACAATACAGGCAAGCTGAATCTCTACAAAGCAGTAGACAATATCAAGAACCAGTTTGGAAGCAATCTTGTTTCAAAAGCCAGTTCATTGCGAAAAAAATCATAATCTGTTTAAAATAATTTTACAGAATTTAATTCAGTAAATCATTAAATTTACAGAACAAAATTCTGTTTATGTCGCCAACACTGGATTCTATAGACCTCGCCATTTTGACCCATTTGCAGGAAGATGCCACCCTTCCCAATACTGAACTGGCAAAAAAGATCGGCATGGCACCTTCAGCCGTGCTGGAAAGAGTAAAGAAGCTTAAACAAAAAGGAGTGATCACCGGGCAAACCATCCGTATTCTACCCAGTGCTGTCGATCTGAAATTGCTCGCTTTCATTTTTATCAAAAGCAGTGAAGGTCCGGGTAATGTATCTGTGGCAAAGCAACTGATCAAGTTGCCCGAAGTACTGGAGCTTCATCATATCGCCGGAGAAGATTGTTATCTCGTAAAAGTAAGAGCCCGCGATCCGCAATCGCTGGTGCAACTGATGCGGGATAAGTTCAGCAAAATACCCGGCCTTACCTCCACCAAAACCACCATCGTCCTCGAAACCAGGAAAGAAAGTAATCATTTACCTATCCCTAAAGAACTTTAACCATGCAACCGGCACTTACGTTAAGACAACCTTCGAAAGCACTGATCATTGCAGCATTTGCTGCCATTTATATAATCTGGGGCTCTACTTATATTGCTATCGCCATCGCTATAAAAGATATTCCTCCTTTATTGATGGCAGGCGGACGTTTTATAACTGCAGGATTTATTCTTTATCTCTATTCCCGCTTCCGTGGTGAATCTACGCCCGACAGGGTTACTGTTTCCCGTATTTCACTGAGCGGTGTATTGATGTTATTCTGCGGTACAGGCGCCTTAGCCTGGGTGGAACAATATATTGCCACCGGCCTGGCAGCCATCATTGTGGCTACCGTACCGCTTTGGTTTGTGTTGTTTGACAAGCGCCATTGGAAATTCAACTTCTCCAATAAATGGATCATGGCCGGGCTGACTATCGGATTCCTTGGTGTGCTGATATTGTTTGTAGATAAAAAATCCATTGATTTCTCAGGGGATAAGATGAAACTCTTGAGCATACTCATACTGATGATCGGCACCATTAGCTGGTCGATCGGGTCGCGTTATTCAAAAAACAAACCCCAGGAGGCATCCACAGGCATGAAATCGGCATTTAAAATGATTGCAGCAGGCCTGATGTCACTCATAGTAGGATTCATTACAGGCGAGCATCACCGGTTGGATTTTGGAAACATTTCATCCAATTCATGGCTGGCCCTGTTGTATCTTATCACAATGGGTTCATTGGTTGGTTATATGGCTTATGTATGGTTGTTAAGTGTAAGATCTCCGGCGATAGTGGGCACTTATGCTTATGTAAACCCTATAGTAGCCGTATTCCTTGGCTGGCTGATCCTCAATGAAAGCATCGTTCACAAGCAGCTTATTGCCCTGGCTGTTATTCTCGTTGGTGTGATACTGGTAAGTTTTGCTAAAGATAAAAAGTAAGCTAAACACGTTATATTCGTCCCCTGATTTTACTGACTTAAAAAATATTGCTATGCAAACCTGGAAAGATTATCAGGAAAAAAATAAAACCCGTTTCCTGGATGAGATGCTTGATCTCCTGCGTATCCCCTCTGTAAGCGCGAAAAGTGAGCACAAAGCCGATATGCTGAAATGTGCGGAAGCGGTAAAGAAAAGCCTGCTTGCTGCAGGATGTGATAAAGCAGAAGTGATGCCTACAGAAGGGCATCCTGTGGTGTATGGAGAAAAGCTCATTGATCCTTCCAAACCCACTGTGCTGGTGTATGGCCACTATGATGTGCAGCCTGCGGAACCACTGGAACTTTGGCACAATGATCCTTTTGATCCGGTGATCAAAGATGGTAAAGTGTTTGCCCGCGGCTCTGCAGATGATAAGGGCCAGTTCTTTATGCACGTGAAAGCACTGGAAATACTGGTGAAGACCAATACCCTTACTACTAATATCAAATTCCTGATCGAAGGGGAAGAAGAAGTGGGCTCACCCAATCTCGGCAAGTTTGTAGCAGCCAATAAATCCCTGCTCAAAGCAGATGTGATCCTGATCAGTGACAGTTCTATGCTGAGTATGGAAAATCCTTCACTGGACACAGGTGTACGCGGACTCAGTTATATCCAGGTGGAAGTGACCGGCGCCAACCGCGATCTGCATAGTGGCACTTATGGTGGTGCTGTTGCCAATCCTATCACTATCCTGGCTAAGATGATCGCTTCCTGTCATGACGAAAACAATCATATCACCATTCCTGGTTTTTATGATGATGTGGCAGTGGCTACCAAAGAAGAAAGGGAATTATTGAACAAAGCTCCTTATGATGAAAAAGAATATAAAGATGAGTTGGGTGTGAAAGAGCTTTGGGGCGAAAAAGGTTATACCACTTATGAAAGAACAGGCATCCGTCCTACACTGGAGTTGAACGGCATCTGGGGAGGTTATACAGGCGAAGGGGCTAAAACAGTGTTGCCTTCCAAAGCTTATGCAAAGATTTCTGCCCGTTTGGTACCCAATCAATCATCCGATAAAATGACGGAGCTGTTATTGAACTATTTCAAATCCATTGCTCCGCCATCTGTGACTGTAAAAGCTGAATTGCACCATGGA
>CBHEUU010000017.1:0-18264 GCA_965990355.1 uncultured Chitinophagaceae bacterium | reverse complement strand
AACCTACGTTTATGAGAACAGTACTCCTTGCCGCAGGAATGATTGGTTCAATAACAGTGGCCGCACAGGATAATAATATTGTGGAGGATTATTTTAAAAAGAATGCTCCAAAGCTGAAGAATAATACCAGCTTGTCCCTCCCGCTCGCAGTTGATCCGGTTAAAAAGATGCCGATGGGTCTTGAGTATTCGCATACCCTGACCTCAAATACAAAAGTGTATGTGCTTCCGCAGGATCATATGTCCTGTATTGTTCCTGATATGGACCAATTCAATATGCCGAATGCCGGAACAGGAATAAAGATCAAATCACATGGGCCTGGTGCAATACCTAATCCCGGCACAGAGAGTAATAGTAGTAGTACACCACGTGGTCAAGTAACGATCTTCCCAAAAAGATCCAGATAAAAGAAAAGCCCCGGTGATGCCGGGGCTTTTTATTGTTCGTTTAAACGATTACCATTTATCTACTTCTTCATTGGAAGCACTTGCACTTGGTGCAGGAGCAGCAACGTCTTCTCTTGTTTCTGCTATTGCTTCCACTGTTTCTGCAGCTGCGTTGCCAGCCAGTACTTCACCACCTTCTTCCGGCAGCTCATCATGATTGAATGCATCGAAATCGAAGTCGGGCATCAATTCTGTTTTTACATAATCAACTGCTTCATTCAACGCTTTGATAAATTTATTAAAATCTTCTTTGTATAAAAAGACTTTATGCCTGTCATAACCATTATCATCAAACCGCTTGCGGCTCTCAGTAATGGTCAGGTAATAATCATTACCACGAGTTGCTCTTACATCAAAGAAATATGTCCTTCTTTTTCCTGCGCGGATTCTTTTGCTGTAGATGCTTTCCAATTTCTTGTCGTTGTTCTCGTACGCCACAGTAAATGTTTTTGCAGATTAAAAAATTGCTTTGGTTTATGAAGTCACAAATATAGAGATGTTTTTGAAACAGCCAAAAGAGAGTATATTTTAGTTCCGGCGGCCTGAAAATCCCTTCCCGCAAGCCTCCGGTGGATTTTGGCGTCTAAGGGACTTCCCTTATTTTTCCCTGTCTGTTTCCTGCTGGCGGGCATAGAGGCTGGCATAAAATCCGCCCGGGATAGCCAGCAATTCCTGGTGGGTGCCCTCTTCCACGATCTCACCGTCTTCCAGCACCACGATCTTGTCGAAGGCAAACAGGGTAAATATACGATGGGTGATAATGATCGCTGTTTTGCCCTGCAGATAATCATTCAGGTTACCAATGATCTCCTTCTCAGTCTTGGCATCCACTGCACTTAGACAATCGTCGAAGATCACCATAGAAGGGTCTTTGATCAGCGCCCTGGCAATGGATATCCGCTGCTTCTGACCACCGCTCAGTGTAACGCCCCGTTCTCCTATCATGGTCTTATAGCCCTGGGAAAAGCCTAATATCTCTTTGTGTACGCTGGCTTGCAGCGCAGCTTTTTCCACGTCGGCAGTATCGGCATGCTGAAGGCCAAACCGGATATTATTCTCTACAGTTTCGCTAAAAAGAAATACGTCCTGCGGCACATAGCTCACCTGCTCCCGTAATTTCCGGAGGCTGAGATGCCGTATATCCACCCCATCCAGTTGAATGTTGCCGCTGGTAACATCATACATGCGCAGCAGCAGCTGGGCTATGGTAGTCTTGCCACTGCCGGTCCGCCCCACTATCGCCACCTTCTGCCCTTTCTTCACTGTCAGATTGAAATTATGCAGGGCACGGATGCCGGTGTCGCTGTAAACAAAATCTACATTTTCAAATACGATATTTCCCTCCAGTTCTTTTTTCACTACCTGCAGCGGCTCCCTGATGGCAGGCTGCGTTTGGAGAAATTCATTGATCCTTTTTTGCGAAGCGGCTGCGCGTTGTATCATACTCGCCGTTAGCCCGATGGCACTTACCGGAAACATCAGCATATTGATGTACATCACAAACTCCACGATCGTATCAATTCCTACATTATGCGTCCCCTTTATATAATATAAACCACCGATCATGATGGTGAGCAGGGTGCTGATGCCGATCAGTAAAGTAATAGAAGGAAAATAAACAGCCTCCACTCTTGCCAGCGAAATAGCATTCTTCCTGTATTCTTCACTGTTGCGTGTAAAGAAACCCAGCATGGCTTTTTCCTGCACAAAAGATTTGATCACGCGGATGCCGGAATAGGATTCCTGTGCATTTGTAGTAAGATCGGAAAGGGAAGCCTGTATGCGCTCGCTCTTTTTGTGGATCGTATTATTTACAAAATAAATGGTGAAAGCCAGTACAGGCAAAGGAGCCAGCACATACCAGGTAAGCAGCGGATCGCGTTTATACATAAAAAACACGGCCAGGGAGATCAGTGTGATCAGGTTGACCAGGTACATGATCGCCGGACCGGAGAACATCCGCACGCGGCTTACATCTTCGGCAATACGGTTCATCAGGTCGCCGGTACTGTTTCTTTTATAAAAACCTGCATCCAGTTGCTGATAGTGGCGGTATACTTCATTCTTCTGGTCGTATTCGATATGGCGGCTCATCACAATGATGGTTTGCCGCATCAGGAAAAGAAATAATCCGCGCAGCAGTGCAAGCAACAAAATAGTGATGCCGCACCAGGCCACCACTTGCGTGAGGCCCGACATGCCTTTCATCCATTCAATAAATTGGAGTACGAGATAATCATAAGAAGGTTCCCGCTTGGGTGGCTGGTAGCCGGGAAGGTTACGTTGAACAACATCTATTACAAATCCCGTTACCTGCGGGGTAAGCACGTTAAAATAGTTAGAAAGAAAAATGAAGATAATCCCCACCCCCAATCTCACGCGGTACTTCCAAAAATATTTTCGAATGGCTTTCAGATGCTTCATGGAGGACGCAAGGTACTGAAGTTGTTTTAAACCGGTTATTGAGCTTCGTTCTCTCTATTCCATATATCTGCATAGAGCTCGGGATGGCGTTTGAATTGCGCGTGTACAAAGGGGCAAAGGGCGATCACAGACAATTTCTTTTCACGCGCATAAGCTACCATTGTTTCAAGCAGCTTTTTCGCCAGCCCTTTCCCTTCTGCTTTGGGAGATACTTCTGTGTGAAAAACAGTAACGTTTTTATCGTCTACAGCGATCACCATTTCTGCGATCCGTTCGTTTCCTTCATTTATTAAAAAAGCACCGTGGCCTTTTGAGTTAAGTATAAGTTGAACTTCGTCCATTATGAAAATTTAAGCTTCAAAATTACGATATGTGGGATTTCCCGCTGAGAGAAAAATTTGGGCTCCCACAAAGGCACAAAGGACCACAAAGAATAAGCGCACAAAGCGGCTTCGCTATTTAATCTTTGTGGTCCTTTGTGCCTTTGTGGGAGCCCATTCTTTACTTACCGGGGACTTAACCGGTTCCGGTTATACACATGCCCGGAATAAAATAATTTACCACCTAATACAATAAAATATTTACCACTTCGTGGTATTGCAAAATTGAAAATGGATATTACTTTTGCCTTGGTTTTTCATAGGATATTGGATTTTAAAAACGGGGTTGCATTTCAATGCTGACCCTTTTTTATTTTAAACCGCTTATTTATCCTGGATCCAGTTCTTGATCCTTTTAAACATATCGGTTTTTTTGGGCCGCTGACGCCCATCGTGCACCAACTGGTGAGTATAATTATGCTCCAGTTTTTTTGCGTATTGTTCATCGTCAGTCAGCAATTCCGGGATATACCGTTTGATATTATCATTAAAAGAACCATTGAGGGAAACGGTGTAATACCCGCTTCCTGAAACAGGTTGTTTATTATGATTGATCTCTTTATTCCCGTTTTCTTCAAAATAATCAATATGGAATATTTCCGGCGAAAGCTGTTTTAACCGGTTGGTACCTTTTCTTTCATTACGCCAGGGATGTTCTCCTTTATACAGCTGTTTTATCAGGAATTCCTTATTCCATAATGTTACCTGGTGTGACATTAAAAAATCTGATCGTTCATTGTCTATCCTTGCCACATTGAACCCATTGATATAAATATCCGTTGGATGGGTTTTATAGATATCTGCACTATGCAATTTTACCTGCTGCCAGTTATTCCGTTCTACCAGCTCAAACAACTGGCTGAAAAATCCGGCATCTGTTTTTTCTGTAAGCCACATATCTTCCTGGAAGTAGATCACATACTTCTCTTTGATCTTTTCCTGCAGTAAAAACCGGAGCCTGTCGGCCCACTCCCCTTTTCCTGACTTAATATTCTCAAAGCCTTCGATGGATACATTTTTTTCTTCGGTGGCGAAATAGCAGTTGCATTCCGCATTGAAGTCCCAGTATTTTGAGAAAAAATAAGAAAATCCTTTATATAAAAGTTCGTAACGGTCGCAAGCGTGAACCAGAAGCGCGGTGTTTTTCATGAACTGAGTGGCTTAAAATGCCGGGTCCAAAGTTATATAAAACGCGAATGTCGCGAATAAGCATAAATATTTGGTAATGTCTCATTTTGAACATTTTTCCTATCAGGTTCACAAAGCTTCACAAAGGAATAGTCATTCCCGGTTGTTCGCCGTTTACTAATCCAAACACGCACTTCACTTATAAAAGCTGGGCTGTCTGCCTGCTGCTTCCTATTTTCGGTCACTATTAAACCTTAATCGTGATCTATGAATATCAAAACAAAAATCGATGAATGGGAAGTGCGCGATCTTGAAGACAATTCCGTCATTACTGTAATGGTTGAGCACAATACCGAAATGGGTAATGAGTCCCGGCCCGGCCTGCAGGTATGGTGTGGAGGACACATCATAAACTATGAGCCCCTGCATGTAGAGCGTTGGGTTTATTTAGCAAAAAAAGCAGGACAGGTGGAATATCTGCTGGAAGACCTGTCGTGGACGGTGTATGAAGACCGCTTTATCAAGCATTACCTCGTAACCGGCGACAAACCGAAAGCAAAGATCGCTGTGAAAGTGCGCAGCAAGGACAAACCGGTTGTTAAGGAATACGAACTTCCCTTTACCCTCGAAGACTAAATAACCGCTACTTTTATGCCTCAGTACACTTCCAAAGAACTTTATATGATGAACGGGGGCAATACCCTGTACATCTACAAAGACGGCTTCGGCGATATATATAATGCGACTCCTGAAGAGGAGGCGCTCTGGAGCCGGGAGGTGGTTGCAAACGCGCTCACACAGATCGATAAAGAAACAAATGCTACCAACCTGCGGTTTGCCATCAACGATCTCATTTTTCATGGATACAAAGACGTGGACCAACTGCTTCTCGATAAGATGCAGGACACTTCTCCGGCCCGCACGATCGTTTTTGCCACTTTGCTCTGGACAATGAAAGGGTATGAAAAAAGCTTTGGTATCATCTACCGGTTGTTTCTCAACTACCGGAACCAATGCCTCGATGATGTGTTTCATGCCCTGGCAGATTTCAGGAACAATACAGCCGCAAGGAATTTTCTTCTCGAATGCCTCAGGAGTGATGATGCCCAACTGCAGGCAAAAGCACATACTACCCTTACTGTGTGGTCTTACTCCGGGATGCCGGAACTTCGTGCAGCCGGCTTGCTGGATGCACTCAAATCTAAAGACGAGCGCACATTCCAGTCAGGCATCCTGCAGTTGCGGCAGGTGTTATTCTTATAAAGAAAACAGGGTGCTGAATGATCCGTTCATTCAGCACCCTGTATGTATTTTTATTGTTTGTTCCTGAAGGTTGCAGGCATTAAGCCGTCGGTTTCATAATGGCTTGGACTTCCCGTACCATCCCAGGCTTCGATCAGAATGCCGGAGGACATCCTGCCGCTTGTAAGCACGGTTGCATTTTGCAATACCAGTCCCATGTTATTGGTAAATGCCAGGTTAATGGGATCATTGCTGAATCCTTCAAAACCGCAACCAAAAGACTTAGGTTGGCTTTGTGAAGAATAATTGCAATTGGAGTACTGGATCCTTATGCCGGTTACAACATCATAAACATGATAATTGATCTTGATCTCGATCCCGCCGGTAATATCCTTTACATCGCAGGTAAAGCTTGAACCGGTAGGTGAGATCGTATTGGCCAATATGGTGCCGGTGGAAACAGGTAATGACACGCTGTTGGTCTCAGGGCAGGCAGTAGGAGTGGTAACCGATGCACTGCCGGATAATGTATAGTCACTTCTTGTTCCGAATGCGGCGATATTATTGATCTGAATAGCGTTAAGATCGGCTGGTTTCGGTTTGCCAAAGCCTCGGTATACGATCCTGAATTCTGATGTTTCTTTTAGGGGATTCGAACTGCCCGCGTTCAGGTTACCCCCATGAAAACGCTGGTATATAAAACTGCTGGTATATTTTTTTAAGGCTGACCTGGAAATGACTTTGTTGTTGGCGGATATTTCTACTTCCCCGGAAATTTCCCGGTCAATAAAACAACGGATCAGGGTAGGACTCCATATATCCACCTGTACAACTGTGCCGTTGATCTTGACTGATCTGTTGCCTGCGCCCGGATCATTCCCAAAGGAACCGTAAATATAAAGCCCGCAATTACCATTGTTGATAGGGCTTTTGTAGTCCTCATCCACCTGCAGGTATTTTACATCCGATTCTGAAACCACCGTGATATTGCAAACAAGCATAAACTGCCCTTTGCGCGCCATTCTGATATTGGCAACAACCGCTTCGGGATTCGCATCCGGTAATTTTGTTGGCGCAGAATAATATGCCTGTCCAACCCGGGAACTTAAGATGCCTTCACCGGTGTACGTCCATCCCCTGATCTCATGAGGCCGCAGTTCACGGGGATACTTCAATACTTTAACAGGATTGGTGCCGGGAGCTGCATCATCAGGATCCATATAAGGGAAATGCGTTATTACCCTCAATCCCAGGTCTCCTCCAAGCGGCACGGTTGCTTCGGCCGGTTCCATTATCAGGCTTTTAAAAAAGGTCCAGTCGCTGAAATGCGTTGTTGTTACCGATACCTTCTTGTTGGTTTTGTCGAGAGCCGGATTGGTGATGGACAGCCAGCTTCCTTCCTGGTCCTGGTATGCAATATCCAGAAATTCAGGAAGTGTTGTTTTCAGATCTTCCCCTGTGTAGGAGAAGGTGATGGTAACAGGTTTGCTGAACTGCTCACCATGTGGCAGCAGGCGGAACCCATTGCCTATACCATCAGGCAATTCATTTGTAATGGCCTGAAGACTGATCTCTTTTGGTGCGTTAAGGGCGCCGGCAGGAATGGTGATCTGTACGCGGCCGTCATTGCTGGTCAACTGACCACCGGCAGCGCCAATGGTTTTACTGACAACGGTTCCCAATGGGGAACCAACCGGGGTAATAGTAGTTCCGTCTTCTACCGGTTCAACGGGATCGCTTTTCTTGCTGCAGGCAATAGCAAGTAACGCACATGCGCATGTACATGCGATGGCTGATAGCCGGAATGTAATTTTCATGATGCAGGTTTAATGATTGTGGTTTAGGGCATTAAAATTAGCACCTGAAACTATGCCGGGGGAGACCAACATGCACTGATTGTTTTTAATCCTGCATGAACTGGCTGGAAAGCTTAAATATTTACGCCATTAGCGTCATTCGCGTTATTCAGGGAGCGGTATTTTTTAGGCGACATGCCGATGATCGTTCGGAAGCGTTTGGAAAAATAGTATGGATCATCAAAACCCATGCTGAACGCAATATCCTTTACCGAACGCGTGGTAAAATCAAGTTGCTGGCAGGCTTTCTGCATTTTCATCTGCACAAAATAATCAATCGGTGCATAGCCTGTTTTCTGTTTGAACAAATTGGAGAAACGCGATACAGAATAATTATACTGGCTGCTTAATTCATTCAGCGAAAGATTATCATTGATATGTTCCTGCATAAAGAGGATCGCGCTGTCCACACAGTCCAGCTTATCCGTTGCGGCGGCTTCATAATGCCGGGAGTTATAAATAAACAAAGTGAGGAAATGCGAGAGGCACATATTCGCGAATAAGAGGTTATCAATACTATAACCTAATTCCAGGGTTTTATAGATCCTGGAAAAAAGCGATAACAGATCGCCATTATTGCGGATATAAAATGGTTTGAAATGTTTTTGTACGGCCTGTATTTCATTCAGTTCTTTCAATGACTCACCGCCAAAATGTATCCAGTAAATACTCCAGGGATGTTCCTGGCTGCTGCCATAAGCATGTTCCTTATGCTGGGGAAGGATAAAAAATTCATTAGGCCCTACTTCATAACGCTGATCACCTATCTTATACCAGCCATGTCCGTCCACACAATAAAAAAGAAAATTCTCTGCAAGCCCTTTTTTCCGGTAGGTATAATGATCTTTTGCCTTAGGGTAATAACCAATGGAACAAATATGAAGATGCTTCAAAAGCGGGCTGTTCTGCACTCTTGATTTAAGAATAGTCCTGGGTATTTCAATCCGCTGCCGGCCTATTCCGTACCAAATATTTTTATGGGAGCCTTCTTTATTTTCTTTCATACTGCAACCGGTAAACCGGGGTAAATTACAGAAATTAGGTCAAAGGAAATTCTTAATTCCCAGGCATCATCACTACATCCTTTCTCCGGCTTTCGGGTGTCACATGAAGAAATTCCAGTTTGCCTGCTTTCCATGAAGCTTCTACTACAGTGTTCTGCGGCGCATGCAATTTAAAATGCACATCTGTTTGCCTGGGCCATGCAGGAAAAAGAAGAATGCGCTGTCCATCTGTTTGCAGCAGCATTTCCTGCAGACCAATCATGCCACTGCCTCCCCAGTTATGGTCGGGCACCCAATCAAATCCCGGGCCCCAGAAGGCAGGAAAACGCCGGTCGCTGTTTTTCAGCTTGGCTACTGTTAACTGCCAGGCCTCATCCGCCAATCCCAACCGGGCAGCCCAGATATTATCTTGCTTCCATCCGGTATGACTACGGAATTTGATGACATTGGTATCATATCTCCAGGTGTTCAATGCCGTGTCGAGCCCGGGTTTACCCACGCCATAAATTCCCCACGGAAATACCGGGTATAATTGAGGCGACTCTGTATTATTGATCCGTTCCCAGGTAATTGCCGGCGCGATAGTAGTATGCCCGTTGAATTGTGTAAAAGGAATAGAAGGTATGCGTTGCAAAAGAGCTTCCCATTGTTTCCGTTTTTCTTGCGTGCCATACTGTGCAGGCAGCGACAGCAAACGGCGGATCAGCGTTTGCAAACCCGCAATAGTTGAGCTGGCATTATAAGCCATCTTAAAAGTTTCTGCACCGGAACCGGGATATAATACCAGTTTGCCCTGTCCATCCAATGCTTTGCGGCCTCTTTGTTTGGCGAGGTATTGATAGTGTTCATCAAAAAACTGCAAACAACTTTCTATAAACGGAAGCCGTTCGCTGATGTCATTCCCCGTGTAAGTTTCTTCTTCCAGCATCATGAAGCAAAACTCCAGCACGGTGTCCCACTGGTATTCCAGCCAGGCATTATATTCAAGGCCTTTATCAAAACCGGCAGGACGGTCCTGGCCGTATTCTGCGTAATTGGGTAAACCAAAATTTTCGATCTGTTCTGTAAAAGAAGCACCATTATGTTTCCAGTAAACCCGGCTGCGTAATTCTGCATTTTTCAACAGACGCAGATAAAAATCCAGTTGACCTTTTAATAGTTCCCAATCACCGTTTTTTACAGCAGGAAAATAAACCAGCCGTTGGTTTTGTGCCGTGTGTATCCCTCCTCCCCAGTTACGATAATCAGGAGTGAGATGATGTGCCGGATCGGTGAATACCGGATCAACAGTGAACAGTCCGCCATTGAATTTCGTTGGCCACTCTCCTCTTGCATTGCAGGCAAGCATGTAGCGGAACAACTGGTAATTCTTTCCTGCCTGTCCTGCTTCTGACGTATCACCGGGCTGACCAGTATAAATAAAACTACGGTCCCAGAATTGTTGCCACCATGCTTGTGAACTGGTATAATTAGCAGCGCGGCGTTTGCGTTGTTTATTCACCAGTGAATCCAGCGATTGCTTCCATGCTGCTTGTGTTCCCTGTGAAGTATGCAGATAGAGATCAATAGTATGGATAGCAGATGCTTTGCTGCTTTTCAGTTTCCATGACCGGAAATCTGTGTCTGTATATTTGCCTTCGGCATTACCTGCAGGCACAAACCCATCTCCTGCCACTAAGCCACCAAAGCAACGGTCTTTCAGGGGATCATACAACTGATCTTTCACACTATCCATTCCCTGTTGCGCTACCGTTGCGTCAAAAACTGTTGGCGATTGATTATGATGATAAAATAATACGCCTTGTTTTTCAAAACCGATCACATCTTTTTTAGCAATATTGTTTTTCGGCGCAGCCCATTTATATGAATTACCAAAGTTTTCACGGGCCTGCAAAACCCTGTCCTGGTAACGCCAGCTTTCATACGCCAGTTCGGCATTGATCTTTTTATTGCTCTTCAGTTCTATATGTGCAACAGGATGAAAAACATCCACCCAGATTTTAATGGTTGCTTTAATGCCATTATGTTCACCACTGATAGTCACATATCCATTCTGCAAATGCAGTTCCTGCCTGAACACTGTTCCTTCCAGGGGATTGGGAAAGAGCTTCAACCTTAGTCTCCCGCTTTTCAGTAATGCATTGTTTTCATCAAAATTGCCGGAACGTGCCACGTATACCAGCAAATCACCATTCTCCACCCATACATTCAACCCAATATCACCGCCACCACAGGGCATCGATGCTGAAGCATTTTTGCTTTGGCTCTTCCATACAACATTATAATCTGTCAACGACTGTGCAGCCGCAGGCTGTTGTATTGCCAGGAAGCAGATACAAAAAAACAGTATGATTCTTTGCGTGATCATTTATCAACGTAATAAAACAGCAACTTCACATCTCCCGTCAAACCCGCTGGCAGCAAGGGTTTTCCGCCCAGTCGGAAAGGGGCAGTCGTCCAGCTTTTTCTATTTGCAGGCGGTAACCGTTGATCACCTATCAACCTGTTTGCCCAGGTATTGGCCACTTCAATTTCCAACAGGTTCTCACCTTCCTTCACGGCATGCTGAACGGAAAGCGTGTATGGTCTCGTCCATAAAGTTCCACAATCCATTCCATTTATTTTAACCGAAGCAATATTATGAATGCCGGAGAGAACAAGATCAATATTTGGCGCAAGCAATTTCTTTTCTACATTAAAACTGGTACGGTACACCGCTGTACCTGAATAATATTTTATGGTGGTATCAGGATGCTGTGTCCAGCTGATCAATTGTGGGAATTTCACAGGCGCAGCAGGTCCGCCAAAAGCTGTATCAAAACTTACCGTCCAGTCATTCTGCAAAGTAAGTCCGATGGCTGTTTGCCTGGACTTAGGAACATTTTCTGCAATAGTTGCCTTTTCACGGAATACGATAAAAAATGATTGATTGGGTTGCAGTGTAAGCCGCAGTTGCGTACGGCCTTTTCCTATTTTAAAATTGCCATCCGCATCAATGTTACCATTCACCGCATCCCAGATCTCCGGCAGGCGGCCGCTGCTGTTGAAAGAAAACTCTTTTGTTACAACACTGTCTTTTTGATTCGCGATAAAATAAATATACAGTCCATTTGCTCTCCGGTGTGTCCAGGCAATATCATGTTTGCTATTCCTTATCTCAATATCTTTTTTAATGCCCAATTGCCCGAAGCCGGGTTGCATATAGGGTGATGTAATAACTTTTCCTTTCTTCCTGTTCTTGCTGAAAATCTGTTGCACTACTTTTTTTAATTCAGTATTACTTTCATTAAGCACTGGTGATTTTGTATACTGATCATTGATCATGATCGCCGCTCCATCATTCAGCAACTGCAATATTTTTTTTGCTACCGGCAATGATATCAATCCGGTATCGGGCTGCAGCTTGTGTGCAGCCGGGATCACCAGCAAAGCATAGCTGGCGCCACCGGGCATTGTTATACGTCCATTTACCACTTTAGCTTTCAGCAAAGCATCAGGATTAAATGAATCATAAGCATAGCCATTCAGGGGATCAATCCAGTCTTCCGGATCAGCCATATTAGCAGAATGTGTTACGCCATCGGGTATGCTTCGTAATGGCAGGCCTTTATTTTCCAGCCGCTTTTTTTCTTCTTCCAGTTTTTGTTTACCAAAAATACCAGGCAATGTATTCACCAGGCGATCAGCCAGGAGTGAACGCCTCGGCACTTCCTCACCGGTAAATACAGCGATGTCAACCACTGGCTTTCCTGTTTGCAATAAGGTTTGGCATCTCGACAAATAATCTATCCAGGCTTTGCCCTGCCTGAACCAGGTTTGATCCCTTTGGAAATATAACCCCACTCCATCCAATGTCATCCCGGGTTTGCGGTTGAGCCATGGATTATGCGTAAATACATGCAATACCATTTTGTTGATGCCTAACGCAAAATTCCGATCGCCTATGGCTTTTAATATGCCGGGGTGTTCACCCCAGTTCATCCGCACAGAAGTAAAAGCTTCTGCCTGTATAATATTTTTTCCATAAATATGCCCCCCGCTGATCGCATCGAGCATATCATTGGGTTTATCATGTGTGGGACTGTTCAACCAGAATTCCCCCATCGGTATATCTACATGCTGATAATGCAGCAAGCCATCGCTCACCATAGTAGGTGCAACAGATTCTGCGCTGAATGCACAGCCTTTTTCATGCGCCAATCTTTTCAATGCTGCATAAAACACATCATTTACCAGTTCCGCCACGGTTTGCCTCACATCATGCAGGAAGTTTTCGGAAGTGTTGGCATCCTGCAATGGCAGACCGGTCATCGCCAGCAGGTAAGGCATGAGATCATATCCCCTTCGCTTTTTAAATTCAGCAGCAAAAGTTTTACTCCAGTTCTGGCTACCGCATTCCCAACTATCTACATGAAAAATTTTCAGCACTTCTTTTGCCAGGTTACTGTCTGTTTTTTCAAAAGCTTTGGCAAACCAGTTATCGAACTGTAATTGAATAGCTGCGGGATTAAACTTATCTGATTCCAGCCCTTTACCTGCACCGCCTGTTGCATTCGTATGTCCCGTGGAAGTATGACCTATCCGCACGATCACCCAATTACCCGGAGGTGCTGACCATTTGAGTGTGCCTGTTTTATCCATTTTTTCAGTGATATTGATCACGGATGAAAGGGGTGTAAAAAGATTAGCAGGCACCTGCACATCCGTTGTTCGCTTGCTGACGCGCCAAACAGATGCATTCTTACTTTCATACTGATGTATCACAGGTTCATCCGATAAATGGATGCTCATTACTTTAAACGAAGGTTTCCATTTTGCAGCATCGAGGTCTTCTGCACCAGGCTCTGCGCCTTCTTTATCATACACAAAACGGAAATAGCGGGCAGTGGTGGGAGGAATGGCATAAGTAAAATCTTCATCCGTATCCTGCCAGCCATGGCGTGGTGGATCAAGCCGGGTGATGGTAGTGAAATTCATTCCATCATTGCTTGACTGCACAATCATTCGCTGTGCCTGGTAATTATTGCCACCGGTGTAAATGCGGATAGAGCGGCAATTAAAAGGCCGCGGGTATTTATATTCGATCCAGCAACTTGTATCACTTTTAAAGCTTTCCTTTCCATCGCTGTCGAAACAAAGAAAGGAAGGTCTGCTGCCATTGCTCGCTCTTACTGAAGGAATCAATACCGTATCAGCAAAAGCCTGGTTACTATTGGCTGGATATGCAAACACTGCAACATCTTCATAGTAATCTTCCTTTGCTTCAGGTTGCTCCAGTTTGATGGGTTTTGCATCACCACCCTTAATATAAGCTTTTGACCACACCAGTTTTTGCATAGATAATTCTGGTGTAATCCATGGTCCGCCTGCCAATGCAAATCCATCGCTCACATGCATGGCCAGTTGCAGACCAAGCCGCTTTGCTTCCTGCATGGCAAACCTTACCATTTCCCACCATTCATTGCTCAGTTGCCGGGCAACTGGTTTAAACAATGGCGGTGAAGTGGTGTCTTTGATCGGCATCAGGTAAGCGCCTGCAATACCAACCTGCTTCATTGCTTCCAGGTCGGCAGTAATACCCTCTTTTGATACAGCAGCCTGCATCCAGTACCAGAATACCCAGGGCCGGGCTGATGCAGGTGGCTGACGGAACTGCTGTTCCAACCCTGTGGCAGTTTGCCCCTGCAAATGATTATTGATGGATATACAAACAAGACATATGATCAGCCATTTATTCTTCATCCCCGCAAGCAATAATTAATCTTTTACAAATTGAAGTGTTGATTTTCCTTTATCAACGGAAGTGGCAACAGCAATTCCGCGCTGGTCTTTATTATTTACTGCGCAATAAAAATGATAAACCACTCCTTTATGTTTTACTACAAATGATTTATGCGCAAACTTTTCATCATATGGCTCTGATGAACGGATAAGATCTTCACCGTTCCAATCCGTCCAGTTCACCAGGTCGTAAGAACAGGCAAACCTGTTGAATGCATCTTTCCTCCCTTCCCAAAAAGCGCCAAAATAAAACATGATCCACAGATCACCCTTTTTTTGAATAACGGCATCACCGGTAATTCCTATAGAATGATGCATTACGGGATCTGCTCCCATTCGTTTCCAGTTCACCATATCATCAGACACTGCCATACCGATACGTTCAAACCAGCGCCATTTGGGTTTATTGCCGCTGCTATCGCCATTCGCATTGTAATACATCACAAACGGATAGCCAGTCAGCTTCTTCTTATCCTCTATCACCGTGCTCTTGAATATCTTCTTATTTTCCCACCATCTGACAGAGGAATCCGACGAAGATAAAACAGGATGGCCAATTCTTTGCCATTCATGCGGAGTGGATGGATCAGCGGTGGTATGAGCAATACCAATGGACAACGGTCCTGCTTCATATCCCCTGCATCGGCCGCCAAAATAGGAGATCCAGTATTTGTTTTGAAAGGTGTTCAGTTTATAACTGCCTCCCCATTTTGTGTCCTGCAGAGCCATGTAACCGGCTTTCTGGTTGCTGTCCCAATCGGCGCTGTCGGAAAAAGACATGATACGTCCGAGATTTTCCCAATGCAGCAGGTCCTTGCTTTTGGCCAGCCAGGTTTCATATCCCCGGCCATCAAATACGATCCAGCTCATGTACCAGTTCTTTCCTTTGCGGAAAACAGTGGGGCAATCAATTTTTTTGGAATTATCCTGCGGCACCATCACCAATCCGTATTTATAAGGCGTTTTTACTTCTTCATATACCTGTTGCATTTGTTCCTGGCTCACGGTCTTAAGCTGGGCCGGTGCAGCAAAGGCCAGTGACAGTCCAACAAACAAGAATAAAAGGTTTCGTTTACACATAACACTAAAAACGGATTTTCCTGGTTGCTCCGCCGGCAGTTTTATCCTTTACATTCAAAGGTGTAATATAAAAGGTATATTGATAAGGTTGGGGCTTTAATTGATATTGTTCCAAAGGAGCAGCCACTTCACTCCAGCTATCATTACCGCCAACGCCCATTTGCTCCAGGTCAATATTGAGGGTAATAAACCCAGCATCCACCAGTTTATGCGTATGTTTTGCTTCGCTGATATTTTTTTCAGTATAGGGCCAGGCGTTCATGCTAAGCAGGCTGTCGGCCACTACCAGTAATCCATCACCGGATGATTTATTGAATAAATGCATCCAGCGAACGTCGGTACGGTTGCCATTTTCCTGCGGCACTACATAGGGTTCCATGAATTCAGCAATAGGTTGCTGATAAATGCCTGCATCAAATCCATATCGGCGGTCAATATAATTTTCCAAAAGCCCGCGGCCATACCAGGCGATTTCTTCAAAGCTTCTTTCAATACCTGTTTGCATGCCTATTTTTGGCAGGTTGGGCAGGGCAGGATTAGCAGAAAGATCAAAACCAATCTTAATAATTCCCTCATTACTTACCTGGTAAGTAATAGTGACTGTTGCACTATCATTCACCAGGCTGTAAGTACTCACAACAGAAGGCTGGCCATTTTTACTGACGGCCTGGATTGAGCGTAAAACCGGTTTACTGTCATACCAGGCTTTCAGCACACGTTGCGTTTTCCATCCGCGTTTATCATTATCAGTTTGAGGGCGGGTGAAATGAGGAAGCAAAGGAGCTTTGATCAGTTCCCTTCCTTTTAATTTGTAGGATGTTAATGCACCGTTGGCTTTATCTATGCGTATATCGAAGTTCTTACCAGAAACCTCATACGTTTTTTCTTTACTGGTAAATGATCGTAACGGTTTTTTTGAAATTGTTGTTTGAGCTTTGGAGAGCAGCAACTGATTGGATGCAATTTCAAATCCTGCAGGCGCCCAGGACTGCTTTGCAGGAATCGTAAAATGCAATTCTGCATAATACTCCGCACCTGTTTTCAATTCGGGTAAATAAGAACTGATGCCAATAACAGAATCCCTGCCTGCAGCTAAATGAATAGCCGGTAATAAACGTGAGGAGATGATCCTTCCATCCTCTTTGATAACAAGCGAAACATTATACGCATCTGTATTCTTCACTGCGCCCCGGTTCTGCAACTTCACAAGCCGCTTATCTGCATCATACCAGGTAGCTTCCACCGGTTGAAATACACGTTTGCATTCATACATGGCAGCTTTGGGTCTTCCGTCGGCAGCTACTACACCTTTGATCGTAAAATTGTCAAAATACTTCTCGCCATAATCACCGCCATACGCATAATAAACCGATCCGTCAGGATCTTTTTTCAGTAAGCCCTGGTCTTTGAATTCCCAGATACAACCACCGATCACACGGGGAGTCGAACGCCATTGGTCCCAGAATTCCTTGATATTGCCCACACTGTTTCCCATGGCATGCGCGTATTCGCAAAAGAAAATGGGACGCTTATCACCATTAGGTTGATTCACCAATAATGGAGCGGTATATAAAGCCGGGTACATACGGCTTATCATGTCCACGTAATACTGATCAAGCGGATTTTGAATGCGGTGGGAATGATCATTGGATTTAAGATAACGCGGATCAGAAGGATCTATATATCCTTCTTCTTTAGGGCTGCCCACGGCTGGTTCATAATGCAAAGGCCGGGTAATATCAAAATCATGGATCCATGCGGCCATGGCCGCATGATTGGGCCCACGGCCTGCTTCATTGCCCAGGCTCCAGAAAATAATGGAAGGATGATTTTTATCCCGCAACACCATACGGCTGCTTCGTTCGAGATAAGCGCCTGTCCAGGCGGCATCATTGCTCAGTTTCCCTCCCAGCCCATGTGTTTCCAGGTTTGCTTCATCGATCACCATGATGCCAAATTCGTCACAAAGATCAAGCAGGTATGGATCAGAAGGATAATGACTGAGACGGATGCAATTAAAGTTAAATTGCTTGATGGTTTGCACATCGCGGAAAATATCTTCCCTGCTCAATGCTTTTCCCCTGGTGGGATGATGGTCGGGACGGTTTACTCCGTAGAGATAAGTGAGTTTGCCATTAATGAGCAGTTTGCTGTTATCTTTGGCAAATTCAATGGAACGGAATCCCAGTTTACAACTTTTCACCTCTAGTATATGCCCCGTAGAATCTTCCAAAGAAATAGTTAGCGTATATAGATTAGGATCTTCAGCACTCCATTTCGAAGGATCCTGAACAAGCGTTTCCAACAATCCGAATTTCGCATTGTCCAAACGCGGGTATATTTCGTTGATAATAGATTCAACAGATCTTTGCAGGGGTTTATCCAGTACAGCTTTTTTATGCTGATCATATAATTGCGCCTTCACTATATAACCTGTAGCTTCTTTACCAGTGAGGTTTTCAATACGTGGTCTTATACTAAGCAGCGCATCCTTATATTCCTTATCCAGTTTTGTTTGATAAAAGAAATCGGCGATACGCAGGGGTGGCTCTGCCATCAAATACACTTCGCGGTGAATGCCACTCAGGCGCCATTGGTCCTGGTCTTCCAGGAAAGAACCATCGCTCCATCGTATCACCCAAACAGACAAAACGTTTTCCCCTTCCTGTAAATAAGGTGTAATATTAAATTCCGAAGGCAGGAAACTATCTTCTGCATACCCTAAAAATTTTCCATTCAACCAAACCTTGTAAGCAGAACTGACGCCGCCAAAATGGAGGGTTATATTCAGTCCCTTCCAACCCGCAGGAAGGGAAAAACTGCGTTGATAACAACCAACACCATTATAATCCTGCGGCACCTGTGGTGGATTCACCGGGCGGAAAGGATATACAGCACTTTTATAAATGGGTTTATCATATCC
>CBHEUU010000016.1:0-18682 GCA_965990355.1 uncultured Chitinophagaceae bacterium | reverse complement strand
GGTTGATTTTTGGCCACTCCATCAGCGCTGCTATGGCCGGAAACAAGTTGGCATAAAGAGCTTATCAATGCTACGGTCAGTGCTATTTTAAATGCAGGTTTTGCAATTTCCAGGTATTTATTTTTCAGAATATAATAGGCATTTACGCTCAACACAAGGAATGAACCGGCAAGAAAAGCGCCTAACCATGTATGTGTAAGACGGTCAACGCTGGAGGGGTTGAATACCATGGCCCAGAAATCAGTGATCTCGGCTCTCGCCTCAATACCTTCTCCCACTATATGATATCCCGCAGGTGTTTGCTGCCAGCTATTGGCCACCACAATCCAGACTGCACTGAACATTGAACCAAGAAATACCATCAATGTAGCAAAGAAATGCACTTTGGGGCCGACCCTGTTCCAGCCAAACAAAAGAATACCGAGAAAACCGCTCTCCAATGCAAAAGCAAAAATCCCTTCTGCAGCCAGTGCACTGCCAAAAATATCTCCTACATATTTGGAATATGCTGCCCAGTTGGTGCCAAATTCAAACTCCATAATAATGCCCGTAGCCACACCAATACCAAAGATGAGCGCAAAGATCTTGATCCAGAACCGCGTCATTTTTTCATATATAGGATTACGCGTTTTCAGATACATTCCTTCCATGATCACCAGTATTAGTCCCAACCCAATACTCAATGGAGGGTAGATATAGTGGAAAGCAATAGTGAAAGCGAATTGTATACGGGACAGAATTTCAACATCCATAACCGTCGGTTTTAGGCATAAAAAAAGCGAACAAATTGTTCGCTTTCATTTATGAATTGATAATATGATCGAGATGATTGCTCATACGCAGTGCAAAGATAGGATGGCAAAATTAAATTTAAAAAAAACCATGAGCTGTTCAGCAAAAAGATTTGAGCTGCTGGGCAAAATGCCTCATCCTGCTGCGATTGATCTTTGCAGAAACAATCAAATGAAAAAAGTAGTATTAATTACAGGAGCATCATCCGGCATAGGCAGGGAAACAGCTATTCAGCTTGCCAGGAACGGTTATACCGTTTATGGTGCAGCAAGAAGAAAGGATAAACTGGGAAGTTTATCGTCTCACGGTATCCGTATATTGGAGATGGACGTAACAGATGATCATTCTATGATGAGCGGCGTGCAGGAGATCATAGCCGTGGAAGGGAGGATTGATATCCTGATCAACAATGCCGGATTCGGGTCGTATGGTTCTGTTGAGGACGTATTACTTGATGATGCACGCTATCAATTGGAAGTAAACCTCTTTGGTGCAGCCCGGCTGATCCAGCTGGTGCTTCCGCAAATGCGTCAAAATAAATGGGGTAAGATCGTCAACATTTCATCAATTGGCGGAAAGATAGCCACTCCTTTTGGAGGTTGGTATCATGCCAGTAAATTTGCAATAGAAGGATTGAGCGATGCACTGCGGAATGAAGTGAAACAATTTGGCATTGATGTGATCCTTATCGAACCGGGCGGCATAAAATCTGAATGGGGCGGTATTGCTTTCGAAAGCCTTACTAAAGTTTCCGGCAATACGGCTTACAAGTCAATGGCAGATAAATTATCTGTGATGTTCAGGAAAACGGAAGGTAAAATGCCGGAGCCCGTTATTATTGCAGAACTGATTCAAAAAGGCATCGAAGCTAAAAAACCAAAAGCAAGATACTCGGCCGGTTATTTGGCAGCACCCACTCTGTTCATGCGGAAAATACTTTCCGACAGGTTAATGGACAAAGCAATTATGAGCCAGTTAAAATAAATACACATGCCCGTTACACAAGAATGGTTGCAACATAATATCCTTTACTCCTGCGCCGCGCTGCAAAAGCGCGGTCATGAACAATTTGTAGAAGAGCATGCTTTGGGCTATATCCTGTCTGGTGAAGTGCATTTCTTTACCAATAAAGAAGTAAAAATTTACAAAGAAGGAATGATCGGTTTAATACGCCGCAACCAGCTGGCAAAAACCATCAAAGTGCCGCCTGCAGATGGTGGCGAATTCAGAGCCATTAACATCCTGCTCACCCAGGATATATTGCGGGAATACAGCATTGAAAAAAATATAACGGTCCCTGATATATATAAGGGGCCAACCATGATCGAATTGTCGCCTGACCTTTTTATCAAAAGTTACTTCAGTTCGCTGGTACCTTATTTTGATCAACCCCGGCAATTGAGCGAATCACTGGCACAACTCAAGACCAGAGAAGCAATTGAGTTGCTGCTACGCCATAACCCTTCGTTGAAAGACCTGCTGTTTGATTTCAGTGTGCCGCATAAGATAGACCTGGAAGCTTTTATGAACAGGAATTTCACTTACCACGTATCATTAAGTCACTTTGCAAAGATGACCGGAAGAAGCCTGGCCACTTTCAAACGGGATTTTCAAAAAACTTTTGCCCAGACCCCTGAAAAATGGTTACAACAAAAAAGACTGGAACGGGCTCATTATTTAATTGCCCACAAGAAGCAATCGCCGGGATCGGTTTACCTGGAAGTAGGATTTGAAAACTTATCGCATTTTTCTGCTTCGTTCAAGAATCATTACGGATATAATCCGTCAAGTATATTGAATGGATGACACTTTGAACAAAGAAACAATGACATTTTAAACAAAGTTCAATAAGCAGAAGCATTCTAGTTTTGTTTCATCAAAATATTTAAAAAATGGAACAAACTAATTACCAGGGCGCACTACAGAAACCGCTTGACTCTGGGTTCAATGCAAAATCTACAGCAAGTGATGTTATTAAAGGAAAAGATCTTTCCGGGAAAATAGTTGTAATTACCGGAGGCTATGCCGGCATTGGGTTGGAAACAACCAAAGTTCTTGCCGCTGCGGGAGCTACTGTTGTCGTACCTGCCAGAGACACACAAAAGGCAAAGAAAAATCTGGAAGGGATTGCGAATGTTACGCTGGAGCAAATGGATTTAATGAACCCTGCTTCAATCGATGCATTTGCGGAAAAATTTCTGGTTTCTGGCAAACCTCTTCATTTACTCATTAATAACGCTGGCATCATGTGGGTACCTTTACGCAGAGACAATCGCGGGTATGAATCGCAGCTTTCCACCAATCACCTGGGGCATTTCCAGCTTACCGCAAGATTGTGGCCGGCTCTTAAAAAAGCAAATGGGGCAAGAGTGGTAAATGTATCTTCATTTGGGCATCAGATCGCTCCTTTTGACTTCGATGATCCCAATTTCATACATAGGGAATATGAGACATTGCAAGGATACGGTCAATCGAAAACAGCTAATAACCTGTTTACTGTTGAACTCGACAATCTTGGGAAAGCACACAATGTCAGAGCTTATTCTTTGCATCCCGGTTCTGTTAATGGTACTGACTTGGGGAGGGAAGCTCCGGTAGAATTATTTAAACAAATGGGAACACATGATACCGATGGTAACCTTCGCCCGGAAGTAGCCAGCACACTGAAAACTATTCCGCAGGGGGCAGCCACAATAGTTTGGTGTGCCACCAGCGACAGGCTTAGTCAAACAGGGGGAGTATATTGTGAAGATGCAGAGATTGCAGAATTGGATTCAGGAAATATTGAACATAAGTTTGATAATCCTTCCACCTTGCGGGGAGTACGATCATACTCTTTGGACAAGACCAATGCAAAACGGCTATGGGTGCTGAGTGAGCAAATGACAGGTATTATTTTCAATGCTGGTTAACATGGATATTAATGATATAATTTTGCACATGTCGCTATGGATTTTAAGATAAAATATATCACGCCGGATATTAAGCTTTCAAGCTATGAAGACAAGCTGTTCAAAACAGAAGTGGCATTTGATCACCACATGCTTGTATGGTTTATATCCGGCGAAACAAAAATTGTACAGGCAGAAGCCACCTATTTGTTCGGGCCAGGGGATATTTTTTTAATCCCGAGAAATCAGCTCGCGACAATTATTAATTATCCTAAAGACGGGCTTCCACATAAAGCAGTAGCCATGCATTTGTCTACAGCACGATTAAGGGATTTCTATTTTCATCTTGATATAAAGCCCAAAGCATTAACATCATATAAGATCCGCAGCTTTAGTGATCACCCTTTACTCAGAAGTTGTTTGGCATCCTTGGTACCTTACTTTGAAGTGCAGGAATCTTTTCCTGAGAACATTGCATCCCTGAAGATAAATGAAGCCATTAGTATACTCAGGTTGATTGATCCGGATATTGATAATGTTCTGGCCAATTTTGAAGAGCCTGGCAAAATTGATCTGACCGGTTTTATGGAAAAGAATTTTATGTTCAATATGCCAATGGAAAAGTTCGGTTATCTCACAGGACGCAGCCTGTCAACTTTTATCAGAGATTTTAAAAAGCATTTCAATGCCACACCTCAAAGATGGCTTACACAGAAAAGGCTTGAGTTAGCGCATTACCAGTTAAGCGAGAAAAGAAAAAAACCGGTTGATGTATACCTGGAAGTCGGGTTTGAAGACCTTTCGCACTTCTCGTATGCTTTTAAAAAGCATTTTGGATACTCACCAACAGAACTACAGTAATACTTGATGCAATTATATTTTATTTAAAAAGAGTTTTGCAGCTTTCAGTTCGGTTCTTTCCTGCGTCTTTGTATCAGCGATGGTTAACAATTGCTGGTAATACGATCTTGCTTTTTCTTTATTGCCTGATTGCCCGGCGGCTACTGCCGCACCATACAAACCATTAAAACGATTGGCATGCTGCGTAAGACTGGCTTCATATTCCTGCAAGGCTTTGGTGGGTTCGTTTAGTTGAAGCAGCATATCTCCCAGCAATTCCCTTGCGGGTAGCACTTCGCTGGGAGTAACAGCCATTTTTTGTGTATAGTCTTCCAGGTCAGCCGCAGCTGTCATTACTTTCAATGCATCAGCAGTTTTTCCTTCTTTAAGAAGTATCCATGCTTCAACAGTCTTTGCCTGTATCTGTACCAGGTTGGCTTTGTATACATCTTTTTGCAGGGTCAGTGTATCATAGATTGCATTCAGTTTATTCAAGGCAGTTTTTGCTGCATTGATATCACCGGTATGAACGGCTCCAAGTCCCCTTGTAAAATAAAGGATACCCGATTGCCAGGGATATTGCTGCCAGGCAAAACCTACCGGGTTTACTTCAAGTGAAGCCGCTTCTTTCCACATCCTGTTTTCCAATAAATAACGGGCAGGAATGGCTGCAAATGCATACGCTACTTTAAAATTCACGGGATCTACCTTCCGCATACTCTTCAGGTATTCCCATTGCTGTTTCGCTGTATTGTTATCTCCTTTTTGCAGGTAAGCATATATAAGGTAATCCAGGCAGTGCAGTTCCTCATCCCAATGCCCTTCCAGGCCGGTACTCTCTGCATAGCATTTCGCAGATTCTGCAGCAACAAGATTGGACTGAATAACTTCATCCCAATATCCCAACCTCACAAAAATATGTGAGGGCATGTGCTGCGCATGCGCGGAAGAAGGCGCTACCGAAGCATATTTTCTTGCAGCAGCAAGACCCAATTTGGCCAATGGAGGAGAATCGTAACTATGAATGATATAATGAACAAGCCCAGGGTGATTGGTTTGTGCCGAATACATTGCAGCCAGCATATCACCGGCTTTTTTTTGTTTGCTGAACGATTTGTCTGCAGGATCGGCAGCTCCATTTAAAGCGAGGGCATAAAAAATCGCAGCTTCTTTATCATCAGGATAATCAGTGTAGATCTTTTCCATTGCTTTTTCAAAAAGAAGGGCGCGGCTGCGATGATTAGTTTTATTGTGGTCTTTATAAAACTGAGCAGTGGCATTAATATAATCTGCTTCCCGTTTGGTTTTATTAGTAAGCGATTGCGCAATAGCGATAGCCTTTGCTCCTTTTTCCAGTTCATCACCCGTAGGCGGTGCCCAAAGCGGATGGAAATTTGCCATAGCCACTCCCCAGTAAGCAATTGCTGTTCCCGGTTCTTCGTCAATGATCTTTGCAAACACTTTTTCAGCTTCATCATATTCAAATGAATGAAGCAATGCAAGTCCGAGATCGAAGTTGGCTTTCATTTTCGGAGAGCAGGAATTTTCAAATGCAACTGCACCAAACTGCTGATCGGGAGGCCCGCAGGAAACAACGTTCCCTCTTTTGAGTTGCATAGCCATAATGGCTTCTTTAGCAGGAGAGTTATCTTTTTGATTGCAGGCGATAAAAAGCTGTAAGCAGGAGCAGGCAGCGATTATACCTATTATTGGCAAAGCAGTTCTCATGTGTTGATATTTGAGATGAAACAGAACTAATATAAAAAGAAAAGGGAACGGAGCGACTCACCAAAAAGGGGTAGAAGGATTAAAGTTGGGTAGCTAAAAATGAGCCGAAAGAATCCTTATTTGGATAGCTTTCAGTAATAAAATTAACAATTTTAAGCATAACGTGCCGGCTGGCCCAGCGAAGATGATGAATATCCTGATCTGATTGCCAATACGTAATTTCGTACACTAAATAAATAATACTTTGCGCAGAAACAGTTGTATTTGGCTTTTAATTATTCTCGCCACAGCCTGCGGGCAACCACAAGCAAAACAAAATAAGGACGATCAGGAAAAGTCAGATAAGGCTGTACCACTCCTGTCGGCAAAAGATATGCAGGCTGATCTTTTTATCCTCTGGTCGGCTATTAAAGAAATGCATCCTGCCTATGGCATATATACTCCGGCAGATAGCCTGCAAATGGTGTATGAAACAACGAAACAATCACTCTCTGCTCCCCTGACAGAATCAGATTTTACTTCCCGTGTTTATCCTTTCCTGAGCTCACTTAGGTGTGGACATACGCAACTAAAACATTCCTCTGGATATAAAGGTGCAGCTTCATCGCATTTACCTTTTCAAGTACTGGTACAGGGAAACAGGGCATGGGTAACTTTTCATCAAACTCCAGGCCTGAACACTGGTGATGAAATAATAAGTATAAATGATACTGCTGTTAGTTCCATTATTGCACACGGTGCTGATTTGTATGCCGGCGACGGATATAACCTGACTTTTAAGGAACTTTTTTTAAGTGAATATGACGGCTTTGAAGATGCCTGTAACAAGTATTATCATTGGGCTGCTCCGTACCAGGTTAAGTTCCGGACCAGGGATGGCAATATTAAAACAATGCTGGTGGAGACAGTAGCTGCTAATGCACCACAGGCGGTAGAGGTTGCTCAAACAGATAATCTTACCGGGTGGCAGGAAGCAAAGGATACAGCCCGTTCGCTACTCCGGTTTTCAAAAGACGCATCAACCGCATGGTTTGAAGTGAGAAGTTATCAATATAGTGATACGGTAGTCTTTAAGGATGCGTTTAAGCAGATACATGAAAGCGGAGTAAAAAACCTGGTTATTGATTTGCGGCATAATGGAGGCGGAGATATAAGAATTGCCTCAAAGTTATTGTCATATCTCGCAGATGAACCATACCACCTTCTTGGCGATCTAAAATCGAGAATTCCTAATCCGGCTATCAATCATTTTGAAGCATATTTTGATACAGCTGGTACTGCCAGTTTTAATGCTGGCTTTGCTCCAGGAAAACAAGAAGGCGCTTATTACCAGATTAATACCAGGCCTGCTTTTGGTAGTTTGTTAGGTGTAATGCCTCTTAGTGAAAGAGATCATTTCAATGGCAGACTTCTTGTTTTAATAGACGGCGCAACTTTTTCTGCCGGTGCACATACGGCGATCGTCATTAAAGAATATTGCAAAAAAGCAGTGTTCATTGGTCGTGAAACTGCAGGAGGAAGTGATGGATGCAGTGGAGGAACCATTCAACATTTAACATTGCCCAATACAGGAGTAGTAGTTGAATTCCCCTGGATGCGTGTTGTATCAGTAGCAAAAAAACCAGTGTTTGGTCATGGTGTGATGCCTGATTACCCTGTGCTTTATGGATCTGAAGATGTTGTAAAGAGAACAGACCTGGATATAAAAAAAGCATTAAGCCTGATTAATAAATAGGATAGGCGCACCCTCATAACAAACATCCATCAACCATCTCAGTAAAATCTTCCATCAAATCAGTAATTAAGAACATTGTTTGCGGCTGACCGTAATGGTAAGTTTATCATGTATAACAGACCTGCTGTTGTCTGCATGATATTGTATTAATCCTAACTTAACGATTGGCATATGAAACCCAACATGCTTGCCATCGGGATAGGGCTTTTGCTTTCTATTCCGGTAATGGCTTCTCCATTTCATGACATTCCGCATTCCAACAAATCACATTCATTTTTTTTCCAACTGATCAAAGGCAAGGTTACCGGTGAAAACGGTGAATCTCTTTCTGGTGTCAATGTTACTGCAAAGGGTACAAGTGTAACGGTGACCACAGATAAAGATGGTAATTTCTCCATCGATTTGCCGGAAGGATCGACCATCCTGGTTTTTTCTTATGTTGGCCATGCATCGCAGGAAATAGATATTACCGGGCAAACGACAATAAGTGTTCAACTCAAACCGGATGCACGTGCTCTTGAGGATGTGATCGTGGTAGGTTACGGAACACAACGCCGGGCAAATCTTACAGGCGCTGTCGGTACTGTATCCGGAAATGTACTCACCCAAAGACCTGCACCAAATGCAGCAACGCTGCTACAGGGCAGGATCACTGGTTTGCAGGTAACTCAACCTTCCGGCGAACCCGGCCGAGATAATCCCAACTTTCTTATCAGAGGCCGTGGCACATTCGGAGGAAATACTGCACCACTTGTATTGATCGACGGAGTAACTGGTTCTTTCAATAATCTCTCACCCGATGATATTGAAAACGTAACCGTATTAAAAGATGCGGCATCCGCATCAATCTATGGTGCCCGCGCTGCGAATGGGGTGATACTCGTAACTACAAAGAAGGGGCGCCGTGGACAAACTTCAGTCAACTACCGTTTTAATATCGGCCGTTATACTCCCACTGCCCTGCCGGATTTTATCAACAACTCTGCAGAGTACATGGAAATGTTCAATGCAGCTGCCACAAGATCCGGTGTAGCTTTCCGCTATCCTCAAGCAGATATTGATAAATATAAAAGCGGCACCGATCCGGTCCGTTATCCAAACTTTGATGCGGTAGATTATTATTTTAATCCTGCCACTGTCACCAATCATAACCTCTCCGTTTCCGGTGGCACTGAAAAAAGCATGTATAATCTTTCAGTCGGCTACCTCAACCAGGACGCCATGCTGCCCGGCTATAAATACAAACGCTACAATGGTTTGCTCAACTACTCAACACAATTAAGCAAAGCCATCACTGTTGGTACCATTGTAAACATGACTTATAAAGACCGGCAGGAACCACCTTTCAACGGTGAAAACATGGCATTGCTCGTTTATGCATCCGGTCCGCTTTATGGCCCCTTTCTTCCGGATGGCAGCGGAAGAGTGGTATCAAGAGCATATGAAGCAGAAGGCCGCAACCGTAATGCGCAGGAAGCTTATGCAATGGGATGGCAAAATTTCAAAGAATATAACTTCAACGGTCAGGCTTATATCGACATTAAATTCCTTAAGAAATTTACCTGGTCATCGAAAGCGGCTATCAATTATGTGGATGAGTATTATAAAATGTATCAACATCCATACGAAGCTTACCTGCTTAACGAGATCAATCCTTCAACCGGCTACAACAAGATGGCGACTTTCGGACCGGATATCGTTGGCATTACTGATCAGTATGCCAAGACCATCAGCCCCACGATCTACAGTACCATTACCTACGACAACCACTTCGGCAGCCATAGCATAAAGGGACTCATCGGATTTGAACAACTATATAACCGTTATCAGACCCTGCGTGGACGGCGCACCAGTACTGTATCAACAGCGCTTACTGAACTTGCAGGTTATACTTCAGCAGGTGAATCCATCAATTTCACGCATCCACGCCTTCCTTCACTGGCATCACCTTCGGAATGGGGTATGCGTTCATTGTTTGGAAGGGTCAACTACGATTACGAAGGCAAATACCTGCTTGAAGCAAATCTCCGCTATGATGGCACATCAAAGGTTTCACCAGATTATCGCTGGGGTGTGTTTCCTTCCGTATCTGCAGGCTGGTTGGTATCGAGAGAAAATTTCATGTCGGGCAAATTCGATTGGCTCAGCAGTCTTAAACTGCGTGCTTCCTATGGCACACTAGGTAACCAGGACATAGCAACCTATGCCTATCAAAATACACTTACGATCGCGAATATCAATTACCCGTTTGGAAATACCGGCCTCACCCAGGGAGCTGTTTTGAATAGTTATAAAGATCAAAGCATCCAGTGGGAATCCACCCGTGTAGTGGATTTCGGAATTGATATTGATATAAAAAACGGATTGTTCAGCGCCACTTTCGATTGGTTCACAAAAACATCTTTCGATATACTTGCACAACAACCAGTGCCTGCAAGCCTCGGGCTCGCAGCGCCAACTATCAACAACGGCAAATTAAGGAACAGGGGTATCGAGCTCGAACTGAGACACAGAAACTCTTTTGGCGAATTCAACTATAATGTATTTGCACAGATCTCAACCTCGAAGAACCGTGTAGTAGATATTAAAGTTCCAAGCCTTGGCACTTCCATCCGTCAAGCTGGTTATGAATACGATGGGCACTATCTGTATGTGTGGGATGGAATTTTCCAGGAAGAAGATATCAATAACCCACGCATTCCTATTCATGCACTTAACCCTTCCCCCAAAGCCGGCGATCTTAAAATGAAAGATGTGAATGGAGATGGAACGGTGGATGCCAATGACCGCGTATGGGTAAAAGGTGTTTACCCCGATTATATTTATTCATTTGGATTCAGCGTCGATTACAAAGGATTTTCACTGAGTGCATTCTTTCAGGGAGTGGAAGGAATTCAGAACCGTGTGAACAACTGGGGCATTGACCCATTCATGCAGGGCACACCGCCAACAACCAAATGGAGAGATGCCTGGACTCCTCAGAACAGTAGCAATACACTTCCTGCTATATATACAGCAGGATATGCCGGCGTTGCCAATTACTCCGGGTCCACTTATTACCTGATGGATGCCTCTTACCTGAGATTGAAAAACCTGATTCTTTCTTATGAGCTGCCAGTAGCTCTTGTTTCAAAGATCAGGTCAAAAGGGATCTCGGTATTTGTATCGGCAGACAATCTTATAACCTGGACGAAATATGAAGGCGCAGATCCCGAACGTGCCAGCTCAACCGGCAACTTCCAGCAGTATCCCCAGGCAAAAATTTTCAGTGCAGGCTTAACCGCTAAATTCTAAAACATGAAAAATCCATTCAATAAAATAAAAATTATAACAATCGGCTGCTTTATCATGGCAGCAACGACAGCGTGTAATAAAGATTTTCTCGACCGCAACCCGCCGGATTCAGTAAGTACGGATATCTTCTGGGCATCTGAGGCCGATACAAGAAGCGCACTGGCGGGTGTGTACACACGCCTGCAACAGAATTTTCTTGGCTATGAAAGGGTTTATCTCGATGGTCTTTCTGACAATGCATGGTTGTGGGACAATAGCAATCAACCCGGCATGGCCAACATGACTACAGGCAGTCTTACCCCATCCCTCGGAGGAGCATTGAACAACCTGTATAGCTCACCCTTCAGAGCTATCACATCGTGCAATTATTTTTTAGATAATGTAGACAGAGCTCCTATCACGGACGCATTGAAAGCCACTTTCAAAGCAGAAGTGAGGTTTATACGCGCTCTTTGCTATTTTGATCTTGTACAGGGTTGGGGTGGCGTACCATTATACGATCACTTTCCCTCTACCCTTACAGAAGCAAACATCGCAAAAAGCACAAAAGAGCAGGTTTATGAATTTATAAATGCAGACCTCGATTTTGCCATTGCCAATCTTTCTGATGAAAAATATAATGGCCACGCTGTAAAGGGAAGTGCACAGGGACTAAAAGCAAGAGTGCTGATCACACAGCAAAACTGGAGTGCAGCTGCAACCCTCTGCGAGCGGATAATGGCAGGAGCTACCGGGAAATTTGGTCTTTCAAATAATTATGCCGCGATCTTTAGTTCCGCAGGTCAGCTCAATGCCGCTGTGAATATCGAGATCATGTTCTCTACACAATACCTGGGCCCAAACATCCCTCAGCGTACCAGTCCGGGTGCAGGAGGAATGGATATTGAGCTCGGTTGGTTTTCCCTTCTTCAACCTTACAAAGACCTTGTAGATGACTATGAAATGAAAGATGGAAAACCGATAACAGAATCTCCTCTTTACGATCCTGCACAACCATATGCCAACCGTGACCCCAGGATGGACCTTACTATTAAGGTTCCTGGAGAAACCTGGGTAAATCCTACAAACGGCGTCCCCTACACAGGAAGCTATGCTACATTCACAGGTTTCCTGATGCAGAAATATGTGGACCTGAGCCGTGCACCTTTCTCCAATGCAACCGCCACTCAAACTGACCAGGACTATGTACACCTGCGTTATGCAGATATATTATTGATGTATGCAGAAGCAAAGAATGAAACAAGCGGGCCCGATGAATCGGTTTACAACGCTATAGATGCAGTAAGAGGAAGAACGGGTATCGCCATGCCTCCCACAGACAGGATCAAATATGATACAAAAGAGAAGCTGCGTGATTATATCCGCCATGAAAGGCGCGTTGAATTCGCATTGGAAGGGCAGCGTTATAACGACCTTAAACGTTGGAACATCGCACATATCAAATTACCAACATTAACAACACCAGCGAATATCCCGCTCAAGTTTGAAACCAGGAACTATTTACTTCCCTTCCAGCAAAGTGAATTGGATAATAACAGGCAGCTAGTACAAAATGACGGATATCTATAAAAGATGAATGAAACATCTGTAATGAAAAGAATAACGGCGACTTATTATATCGAAATACCGTATAATCCGGGGGTGCGGCATTGGTGCTGGCGGGCGAACAGTCCTCCGGTACCTTTGTTGCCGTACCCGGCGAAACCGCCGAGCTCAAAGAACGATTCCCCGCAAGGGTTGAGTCCGTAGAACTTCATTAAGATATGGCCGTGGATGCTTTCCGGCTGTATCAGATTGAGGAAAAAAACTCTGGCAATAGATTCTGACAAGCTTCTCTTACATTTTTTATTTCACTATCATCTATCCAACTATACGGCCATCTTAACCGCGGCGAAACAGGCATCCATCCTCCAACAGCTGCCAAAAATTTATCAACTGCCTGATTGGAATACTTCTTTTCTGTAATGAAAGGGACAATGTATTTGTTCATGAAAAGTTGAATGCGGCTCTCTAATTCCAGACCACCTTCCAAATCATTTTTTATTTGTTCATACCATTGTTGCGCTATCCCAGGATGTAAACACGCAACATTGGAATAAGCACCATGTGCACCCCGGGAAATCCCTGTTGCCAAGTGATGCCCGGGAATAAATACTGAAAGATGGGCAGCGTGGTCTTTCATTTCGTTATACCATGCTTCGTCCCCTCCCGGCATTTTACAGCCCACCAAAGGAATACCTGCTTGCTTTATCGTTGCAAAATCTTCCGGTTTCAATTTTATTTTTGAGTGCGGTGGATTATAGAGCACTAACCCAATCGGATCTGCCACTGCAGCCATCTTTTCCAAAAAATTGATAATTTCTTTCATCGCCGGAGGAAACCAATCCGGCAGAATTACCTGCACAGCTCCTGGCTTCAGTGTTATTGCTCTTTTCAATCTCTCTAATGAAATTTGCGGGCTCATATGACTGCAACCAATCTGAAAAGGCCTGTCAGCAGTATTGCACTTTGCAGCAAGCAACTCACTTATCCTGTCAAACTCTTCTTCAGTTTGATTGTAGAACTCACCAGCCGTTCCATTTGAATAAATACCATTCACTCCAAAAGCCAGCATGCGGTCAATTTCTTCCGCTAACAAGCTGTAATCAATTGAATCGTCGCCGTTCAGTGGAAGTACCAGTGTAGCCCAATTTCCTGCAATTTGTTTAGCTGTTAGTGGTTTCATGCTATCTAAAGAAAAATAGTAAATCTTAAAATGATCAGTAATCAATCCTTCCAGACTGTAACACCGGCCGGTTGCAGTGTCTTACTTCCAACCAGGATTTTTGTTGCATCCTTCAATGGAAGCTGATACGGTTTATCGGAATAATTTACTCCTATCCAAAAGCCATCACGCCACTCAACAATCACGCCTTCCGGGTAATCAGCCGTTTCAATACCGGCATCTTTATAAACTTTTGCAATTACAGCTTTCTCCAAAACCCCATCATCAGTATCAGGACCAACATAAGTAACTGTTCCTTTACCCAATTTCCGGTGTATCACTGCAGCTTTGCCTGAATAGAATTGATTGGTATATGTTGCCCAAACTTCAGTGCCTGGCATTGCTTCTACAATATCAGCCCAGTTGTTCCATTTAAAACTGGAATTTTGAAATCCAATAGTACCCTGCACGCTATCCGGTAATAAATCATAAAAAGAAACCTTTGCACTGATCAGATCATAAATCGGTTCTGCCCATTTCATTTCCCATAATTTTCCATTCCTGTCTTTTTGCCCAGTGCGTGATGATAGAATAAGATGACCTCCATTTTGAACATACTGTTTCCACCTTTCCACCAGTTTTGCATCAAGCAACTCATAAGCAGGAGCAATCAATACAGGATATGTTGAAAAATCTTTAGCTTCAGTGATCACATCAACAGGTGCACCCAATTGCTTTAAAGCACCATAGTAACGTTTAAAATGGTCCATAAAAAACCATTGGGTGGTTTGAGGTTGATTATCCATTTCCCAACGGTTATCCGGATTATACAATACAGCAGCCTGCCTGTTTTTATAGCCGGAAGGGATTTGTGCAGCCGTATCATAACTCTTTTTCAGTTCTTTCAATTCATTAATCACCTGTATATACTCCACGCCACTTGTACTCAGCGTTAAACCATCTGTACTGATAATTCCATAATGATATTGTTCTCCGCCTGTGAGCGGTTGCTTGAAACGGTAATTACAAACAAATTTGTTTCCTCCTGCAAATGCGTGCCAGATCCACATGCGAACGACACCTGGCAGGGGTTGAGGATTGATCTTTCCCCAATTTACTTGCCCCGGTTGCAATTCCATTACCCCGGTAACGCCATTAAACGAACGGAACAGATCATTAGCAAAAGCAATACCGGTTGCGTTTCCCATTCGAAAGCCTTGTGACCCCACGCCTCTGTCTGTTGCCGCCACGAGGTATTTTGTGTATGTCAAAAAATCAAGGCCATTGATCTTTGTAGGGTCCACTGCAATATGTTCAGGCATCAGATTGGTTGTGATCCATTGATCCGGTGAAATGTGCTTTCTTAAAATATCATATTGGAGTTTCAGAAAGCTATTGGCTTCTTCTGCAGAAAACCGTTTGAAATCCAGCACAGCATGAGGATTTGGCTGTGCAATCAGTTCTTTTGCATTAGGGATCCTGATCTGGCTGAAATCGTTATAACGAATACTCCAGAACGCAGTTCCCCATGCCTTATTCAATGAATCAATGGTTTTGTACTTTGTTTTTAACCAACTTCGGAAATTCGCCTGTGCTGCAGCACTGTAATCATACTGCCCATAATGCGACGGCTCATTATCCAATTGCCAGCCCCAGATTCGTTTATCGTTACTGTAGTGTTTTCCGATAGCTTCTACCAGGCGCGTCACATACTTCCTGTATACAGCACTTGACCAGGATGCCTGCTGCCTCGAGCCATGCTGTATTGTTCTGCCTTCAGCATTTACCATTAGTATATCCGGATGCTTTTGTGTAAGCCAAACGGGCGGCGCGGGTGTAGGTGTACACATAATCACTTTAATACCGTTCTTATGTGCTAATTCCACCGCTTCGTCAATCCAGGTAAAGTCAAATTTTCCATCTTCCGGTTCAAAAAAAGCCCAGGCAAATTCACCGAAATGCGTGAAATCAAATCCTACTTCTGCCATCTTTTTTATATCCCTTGCCCAATATTCATGAGGCCATTGCTCCGGGTAATAATATGAGCCAACTGGCATCAGGTCTTTTTTGGGAAAGAATTTCGCCGGATCTTTTACCTGTGCATTTACGCATAAGGCATTCAACACACACAATAAGGCTATTATTATTTTATTCATTATAGTATAACTTTAATCGTTCCAGTTATCAGTCCTGAATGGGGCCAACGGTAACCCTTCTATGTTATAAACATCACCAATCACCCAATCTTTATAAGCATACCGTACTGCAAGAGGTTGTTTCACCTGTTCGCTTTTTAGCCTGACACCTTCCCCGGTGATCCATGCAGTAGCAGGATAGAACTTTTTGTCTTCACCTGCCAGCTCAAAGGCATTCATCGGTTTTCCAAGACTTGTCAGACCATTCACAGAATTTTTGAACCGCACGATAACGGTATCATGACTCACTTTCATTGACTGATAAGAGGGACTTGCAAAAGCCAAACCTTTATAATTATAAGTGTTGGCCAATGCCCAATACAATAAACGTTTTGCTATAGTTGTTTTATCCGATGGATGAATGTTTTTTTCTTCTCCAACATCCATGCTTACCGCCATTCCTGAGTTGGGAATAAGCTCCAACGCTTTTGCCTGAGCTTCTCTTAGAGGAGCTGATGGACCCAATTTATCATTGTAGCGGTAAGGCGCGATCTGTACATAGTAAAAAGGCCACTCTCCCATTTGCCAACGGCTTCTCCAGTCTTTTACCATAGCGGCTAATAACTGGTCATAGATTTCAGGGTTCGGGCGGTTTTGCTCTCCCTGATACCAAAGCACACCTTTAATTCCATAGCCAACTAACGGATGCAGCATGGCATTGAATAAAACTGTCGGCGTATTCTTATTTGTTCCGGTGGTATCAGCTGGTATTTTTATTCCGGGAAACGATTCAAGACTTTCTTTGCTCATCCAGGCTTCCACTTTTGTTCCGCCCCAGTAAGTGCCGATAATACCAACAGGAACTTTAAGCTGCTGCTGTAAAAACTTTGCAAACTGATATCCAACAGCACTGGTCTCTTTCACTGATTCTGCAGTGGCCGGTTGCCATCCGGTATTAGTTGCAGTATCTTGCGGCTTCATCGATGCCGCCCGTTCAAAACGGATAAGACGGATAGATGGATTATTGGCCTCCATAAGCAGGTCATTGGAATTGACCACCGGTTGATTTTTAAATCCTTTGACAGGCATTTCCATGTTTGATTGCCCGGAGCAAAGCCATACTTCTCCAATCAAAATATCTTTTACTACCAGTGGGGTTCCGTCGCTTATCGTAATTGTATAAGGGCCGCCAGCTTCAGGTGTTTCAACTTTTACACTCCAGGATCCACTTGCATCTGCTTTGGTCTTGTAGATTCTTTTATTCCAGGAAGTAGTAATAATAACGTTCGATGATTTTGAAGCCCATCCCCAAAGAGCCACATTGGACTGTCGTTGCAATACCATGTGATCTGCAATCAATGGTGGCAGTTTAATTTTTGAACTGGCTTCAAAAGACAAAAGAAGAATCCCAAACAGGAAAAGCTGAATCCGTTTCATGGTTTATTAAGATTATATTTCATCATAATCCTTCACTTTAGGACGAAGGAAGGCCAACTGTATCACTAATGCGATAAGCACAATGATTGCCAGCATTGCAAAATCCCTTCCCAGGTTGCCTGCATCGGTTGACTTTCCCAACCAGTCCGTGATAAAAGCACCGAAGAAAACACCACCCATGTTCATTAGCCCATAAGCAGTGGCCCTGTATTTTGCTGATACAAACTGACAAAGTATTGGCATATTGTTCGCATCAAACATACCAAAGCCAAAACCAAAGCAGAATGCGGCACCGATCACATGAAACATCGAATGGCCAAAGCCTATCAACAATAATGCAGGAATAGTCAGTCCAAGTCCAATTGCACTGGTATAAGTTCTACCCCGGACATTCTTTTGCACCCACCGGTCAGAAAGAATGCCTCCAAAAAGCACACCTAAAAATGAAGAAGAAGCAATAGTAATAGTAGACATTGGCCCTGCCACTGCCATTTCAATTCCAAGATTGTTTGCAAAGAGTGTCGGCAACCAGTTTTTAATTCCCCAACCCGGTAATCCCGGTATTGCAAAATAAAAAAGGATGATCCAGAAAGAGATATTCGTCAATAAGAATCCAAGACCTTTAAACAGAGGTGGTCGTTGTGGCTTTAGATCAGTCAAAAGCTTTGCTTCATTACGATCTCTTTTTTCTTTCAAAAAAAATATGAGTATGACGGCATATACAACACCAATCATACCAAAAGAGGTAAACACAAATTGCCAGGAAAATTTATCGGCAATGGTAGCACCAAACCCGCCCAGTACTTGTCCCATATATAAGCCGGTCATGTGAATTCCTACGGCGAGAGATCTTGTTCGTGAAGAATGAAAATCGGCAATCAATGATAATCCTGCAGGAATATAAAGTGCTTCACTTACACCCATGACAGCTCTCAGCCAATAAAGCTGATCGAATGTTGTGGCATGCCCCATAGCATAAGTAACCGATGACCACACAAATAAGCTTGCGATGATCAGCCATTTGCGGCTCACCCTGTCTGCAATCATTCCGGCAACAGGACTCATAAAACCATAGATCCAAAGGAAAATAGCCATAAGGCGGCCAAAATTGGTAGCGGTCTCCAAT
>CBHEUU010000015.1:0-18748 GCA_965990355.1 uncultured Chitinophagaceae bacterium | reverse complement strand
CAGGTAAGGGTCTTCGCTCTGGTATTCAAAATTCCTCCCATTAAGAGGTGTCCGGATGATGTTGATACCGGGACCAAGAATGATATCTTTCCCACGGGCATTGGCTTCGCTGCCCAGAACAGAACCATAGGCATAGCCAAGCCGGGGATTCCAGGTACTCGCAAGGCACACTCCTACCGGAAGATAGGTTACACTGTCATCAACATGATCATTATCCGTTCTCCAATCCCTCCCATGCTCCATCCGCACTCCGTGCGGGCCATCGCTCATCACCAGTTCAGAAATGCCAAGCCGTTGCACTCCTCCTGACGTAAAGGATGAGCTGGCATGTATCATGCTTACTTTTTCCTCAACTGTCATCTGCTTTATCTGTGTGTCAATCCTGCGGTAAATCGCGGCATCGTCGCCCTTTGGAGTTTGAGAATATCCTGAACTATAACTTAAGGCAGCGGGAATAATCAATAATAGTACAGCTAATTTTGAAATCAGTTTTGTCATATGGCAATCATTACCTGAATAATGCGGCAAAACTATTCCCTTAGCGGTTGAACGCAGGAATCAAATGTTGCAAACTACGGTATTGAATGTTGCAAATATCCTACTCCACCCTGAACCAGTCGAAGTCGACATATCCCCCGGTTTCCTTTGTAGCATAGTTAAACAAACTGAATTTATTTCCGGTGAAAAGCTTCAAATTAAATCGCATGGTCAGTTCATTCCCAAGTCTTTTAAATGACTTGTTATCCAGGCTGTATTCAAAACCGGCTTTCCTGCTTTGATTGGAAGCATTGGTACGGAGATATATTACCGACGTTTTCACGGCCACTGAATCTACCGCTTTTCCATTATTCACCATGACGATATACTTTGAATCCTTCGTTTGCTTAACAGCTATGTATGCGTAAGGGTCCTGCATTATTGCCAACCCGGCGATATCACCATCTTTCATATTCGCCACCTGTATCTTAGTGGTACCTATTGTCGGTATTGCCTGGTTGTATTTGGCAAAAGGTCTTTGTGTAAGCGTATTAGGCGCCTTTAAGAAACTATCCACTACCCTACTGGTTATCAATCTTAAATAACCTTTGTTAGTAAATGACCATTTGGTTGAATCGGGATTATGGTTCCATCCCCATTGCATACCCAATTTCCCATTATTAAATTCGTCTGATGTTGGCAGGTCTTTAACGGGGTATACCCTTCCTACATTGGGTTTGCGGTAAGTAATAACGCCCTTCCCATCAACTCCAACCATTGGCCAGCCGTCCACCCATGTTACGGGTTGCAAAGAAGGGAACCGGCCGAAAGGCCCGCTGTCTACAAACAACATGGTCCACCACTCACCTGTCTGTGTTTGAATCAATGCTCCCTGGTGTATGCCAAATGTTACTCCGTGTGTTGTATCACTAATAACCACTTTCTGCTCATAAGGGCCATAAATGTTTTTTGAACGTAAAGCCACCTGGATGCCATTAGCACCACCGTATGTGCAGTACAAATAATAGTAACCGTTTATTTTGTAAACATGCGAACCTTCAAGACCACCTCTTATATTTCCTGTAAACACAAGGGAGTCTTTACTTATCGGAGCAAGATTTTCATCCACTTCAGTAATGGAGATCTTGCCATAACCTTGTGCCACATAAATTCTTCCGTCGTCATCATAAAACAAACCCGGATCATAAAATCCTTTGGGCAAGTGTGTGATTTTCCATGGCCCTTCTGCTTTATCAGCTGTACACATAAAACCACCTTCATCCAGTGTTATAAAAAGTAAAACAAATTTACCGTTGTGATATTTCATACTGGTCGCCCATTGACCGTGACCATACCTGTTACAGCCATCGAGATTATAACATTTATTGAGATCGAATCGAGGTACTGCATTACTGCAATATTCCCAGTTGACAAGGTCCTGGGACTTCAAAACTGTAACACCCGGAAAGACCCACATAGTGGTGCTGATCATATAATAAGTGTCCCCTACCCGTATAACATCCGGATCCGGAAAGTCTGCAGGAATTACAGGATTGGTATAAGTTCCATCTCCATTGTCGCTATGGATATTTTGTGCAGCTATTGTGTTGCTTAATATCAATGCAAACATCAGGATCTGTATTGCCCGGCTAATCTTTTTCGTTAACATAGTATTCTTTTAGGAAACTGGATAATTGTGTGTTTTATTTTTTGGCTGGCAGAAAACGCAAAGTTTTAATAAAAATAGCATGATCACTTCCCTTCGGAAATTTCACATATATATCATGCCGGCCCGAAACATTTTTCAATGCTTTATTAAACACTTTCCAGTTATTTTCGCCCGTTGCCTTAACAGGTATAGTAGCGATCAGTTTACCGGTAGTCAGGTCGTCCAGCCATATTTCAAGTGCAGCCTCTGTTTTTGAGCTGGCAACAACTTCAAGTTGCGAAGCTGACCGTTTACCACTACCCAGCTCCACTCCTGAAATCATAAACCATCCACCATTGACCGAGGTGTTGGTTACCGCTCTTTCATTTATATTATTTATTTTTTCCACCCCGTAGTAGTTATTGTATCCAATTGCCGGAAGGGCAGAGAAGCCATCCTTACAAACGAAGATATCAAAATCTGCTGCTTTACCCTCGGCAA
This sequence comes from uncultured Chitinophagaceae bacterium, assembly GCA_965990355.1. GTDB lineage: Bacteria > Bacteroidota > Bacteroidia > Chitinophagales > Chitinophagaceae > Terrimonas_A. The sequence continues at coordinate 16,122 of CBHEUU010000015.1, read as the reverse complement.
ATAAGCCAATGCTTGTTCCTACCCAGGAGTTATAGTTAGGCTGAGTTTTATCCAGGCTAACAGAGTTGACAGGATCACCAACTGCTTTCCATAGATTTCCGTCACTGCTGCAATAAGCAGTCAGGCTATGTTCCTTTCTTTCTACTTTAAGCCATACCTGGTTACCAAATTGATTGGGTATGCTGCGGACAGCAGTATCTAGTTTGAAAATAATTTTCTTCCCGTTATCATATCCGCTATAGAGTCGTGCCACTACTCTTTGATTTCCGTTCGTAAGGTAAATCCCGGCCCTGGCAGCAGTATCAGTGGCATTGAAATCAACCCGTGTAACAGCAGTATAATAATGATCAGTCTCTTTCTGAACGAGGTGCGCTCTTGCAGAATCCGGCATCAAACGCAACCATCCCTTTCTTACATTTAAAGAATACCGGTTGACCGCTTTTTTGGTCAGAAAATGCCACCAGGCATTGAGTGAATCGTTCTCAAAATAATCCGTGTGAACGCTACGCCATAAAATTCCTGAATTAGGAAGCCGGGGCCTTTCCACAGGTGCTGTTGTAGGAGGTATTCCCCAGGGCCTGTCGCCTTCCCAGATCACCTGGTACAAAGACGTTTGCCTGCCAAGTCCTGACCAGTCATTTCCTGGAAGCCGCTCATAACTTTGACCGATTGTCCACCAGGTGCCATCTTCCAGTTGAAATGGAGCCGATATATGATTGGGACTTCTGAAACCTGTATTAGGATCTGTTATCGGTTTAAAGAAATGCCCAAGCCGCTCCCATTTTGTAGAGTCGCTTGTTAAAGTAGTTGCCTTTAACACATACTGACCGCCAGATACATCACCCGCCGGGAAATAATAATAAATACCATTGCGCTTGCACATCACTGGCCCTTCGGCCCAACTGTATTGCAGTTTGGCGTTGATCCAGTCGAGATTGATCACTGTATCCGCCAATTGTCCATCCCTGCCAAGCGCCTGCAGACGGTTTACTTTCTGACCATTCTTTATTACCATATAAGGTTTGCCGTCATCATCAACGAAAATAGAATTATCGTATCCCAGGGGACCGGTAACCGGGTTTGTTTTTACCTCCACAGGATCTGACCATGGGCCTTGAGGGGAACTGGCTTTACTGAACCACTGCCCGCCTGCAGAAAAATAAATCCAGTATGAGCCATAGAAATATGTAATAGCTCCCTGCCATATCCCGGCTGAAGGCCTGTCAGATACCCAATCAGCCCTGGATGGAGGAAGCACCCTGCTGATCACTTCCCAATGTACCAGGTCTGTAGAGTGATATATTGGCAGATAAGGTGTAAAATGAAAAGAAGACCCACAGTGGTAAAAATCATTTCCCACTTTTAACAGGGTGGGATCAGGATGATCGCCCGGTAATACAGGGTTTACATAAGTCCTCACACTTTGATAATAAGCGGACGAATCCACATCAGGCGTGCCGGCAATGTCATTCATTACGCGTGCGCCCTGGGAATGAATAAGCGATGTATTCAATAAGATCAAACATATAAATCCTAAAAACCGGCGATAGCCCACTGATAGTGACTTTGATTGCTTACTAAAAATTACAGCCATTGTTATCTTTTATTTGAACTTTCAACAGGTTGAGATCAGTTGTTTATAATTACTTTGTTGAGAAGAAAGGAAGGATGAAGAATCATCCCTCCTACTGCTTATGTGACTAGAGAAAAAAATATGTCTAGTTAACCACGAAAGGATTGAATGTTTCAAGCTTCACTCCCCTGTCACGGGCCACTATCGTATCAGTCAGCGAATGCACCGTTGTACCAAAATCTATCTGGTATTTCAGCCGAAGAACATCTCTCTTTTCATTACCCCACATATCTCCATCTTTTACAAATTCTCCATTGCCAGTTAATGTATAGGAAGCGGAAGGAGGATTGGTAATCGTACAATTACCCTGGCTATCAAATTTGAGGATCATTTGAAACGGCACATTCACATTGCCTTTGATCTTGGCATTTAAAGACATGGAAACTTCATCCAATGTTGTTGTAACTGCTTTGCATACTTCATCCTTTTCCACATAAGTTGCATGATATACAACTGTTGTATCGAGAGCGGTATTTCCACCAGCACCTTTCACCTCATCAATACCTCTTCTCAGATAAGAACCATGATAAGGATTAATGTACTTAACGGCAAACAGTATGTAATCTTTAGGCGGTATAACCCAGTCGCCCAACTTGCGGCGGTCCGGTGAAGGACGATCGCTCTTACCGCTGAGGATTGAATCTGCGTTTTGCACAGACGTGATCTTTAACGGGATAACAAACGTATTTTTTATGGACCGGGGATCCTGGAAAAAAGCGTCTGTTAGTTGCACTTCCATTCCGCCCATTACTTTACCTGCAGGAATAACAATTTGTTTTTTGGCAGGCAGCGTGTAATAATTATCAGGCATTGCAAGCACCGTGTCGCCGGTGGCCGACTCAAATTTAAGACGGCCTGCCAGTGAAGTATCTACTACGACGTCTACCATAACATCTTTCTTATTTTCATAAACGCCGCCCATGGAAACCATGATCATGCATTTATGTTGATTGTCCAGCGTATTATCATAGATATCCTTTCCCAACACAAGCGTTCTGACCGGCGCCTGATAAGCAAAGTATACGGTTGAATACTTGTAGTCAGGAAAAGACCAATCTTTATTACAGGCAGCCAGTGTAATAAATAAAACAGATGATATTAAAAAAGCTCTTTTCATTCTTTGATATTTATAATTATAGATTGGTTTTACCAGCCCTTATTTTGCTTCAGATCTGCTTTCGATACTTCCGTAAGGGGAATCGGGCCATGATACATGAAGTCGGAATACTGCCTGTTTTCGATTGCCTGTATGTTGTATGTATTATTCGTAATAATCACACCCTTCGCAGCTTCAGCCAGGTTTTCTTTCCAACGGCGCAGGTCCCAGAAACGGAAACCCTCAAAGCTTAATTCCAACCGCCTTTCATTGCGGATCAGCTTACGCATATCTTCTTTGGAAGCAACAGACGCCAGGTAGTTATCAGGTTGTGCAATACCCGCTCTTTTACGGATAGCCGCAATAACATTCCGGGCTGAATATCCAAACGTGCCTGTACCATCAGGGCCCCAGGCTTCATTGGCCGCTTCGGCATAGCTTAAGAATATTTCTGTGTAACGGATGTGTACCGGATAGTGTTTTTGAACAGAAGTAGATGATGGATTCATATTCACATCTTCCCTCAACAGCTTACGGAGATAATAGCCTGTTCTGGTAGAAGTGGGAAGAACATTGACCGCATCATTAGTGGGAGCATCGGTTTTGGTCCAGATGGTTTTACCAGACATGGTGCCCCCATTTACTAAAATATAATTCTTCAAACGGGGATCACGGCCTGCATAAGGATCTGTTGGTATATAACCGCTACCGGGATCCGTGATCGGATAGCCATTTGCCATCGGGAATGCATCTACCAGGTTTTGCGTTGGATTAACTCTTCCATTCCCGTAAAGCGTTGGTGGAAAGTTGCCCTGCTCCAGGTTATTAGACGTTCCAATGCTGCCTCTCCATAACATTTCCAGCTGGTCAATACCATTGGCAAGGTTAATCCCATCCACTCTGGCGGCGGTATAAAACAACGCACCATTCGGATCAAGACCACTAATGCCTCCGTTCAGGTTAAGTACTTCACCGGCATAGTTTGCAGCACTTTCCCATTTGCTGGCTGTTCCCTGCGTATTGTAAGCAGGGCTTGCAGCGAGGAGTGCAGCTTTCGTCCTTACTGCCTTTACGATCCTTGCAGATATGCGCTGCCTGTTAAAATTCCCAAAAACGCGGTTGTAATCCGCCACTGCCCTATGTCTGTATTTTGAATTTAACTGTGCGGATACAATGTCTTTGAAATCAAGTGATAAATATTTCTCAGCTTCTGTAAGATAATTATAGATCTGTGTGATGCATTGATCAAATGTACTCCGGGGTATTCTGAAATCAGTGTTCGGTTCCGGAGCTACTGTAATGATTGGTACACCCAACAATTGACCGCCTGCATCGTAGCCTGCATGTGCCTGCAGAAGGTTCAGCATAAACAAACCTCTCAGGCCATACGCCTCGCCTTTATGACGGTCGTTAAACAGTACCCTGACGTCTTTATTCATCGGAGACCAGTTGATACTGTCTGTCTCATCAAGGAAAAGATTCAAATACATAATGGCTGTGTAGGAATTGGTCCATTGTTCCATCGGATTGTTAGCCGCAGACCATGATCCAGTAGCCATATTAAGAAGAGGGCTGAATTTATCATTGGTTACTGCATCGTCTGTAGCTACTTCGCTGAATGAATACCCGTTTGTCGGGAGCCTTGTATAAGCATTCATTAATATGCCTTCTGCAAAATACGGGTCCTCATAAATGCTCTCCTTTGTACGATGATTATCATCAAGGGGAGAAAGAAGCTGCTTTTTACAACCGGCAAACATCAATGCAAAAGCAATGAGCAGCAATATATTTTTATACATCTTTTTCATTTTTTTGGTGTGAAAATGATCGTTTAAAACCTGGCCCTTACTCCGACATTAAAATTTCTGAACTGCGGAGTACCTGCCACTGTCAAATCCAGTATCCTGCGGTGCCTGGCTAATGTTACCAGGTTTGCGCCGGAAACATATACGCCCAGGTCCTTCACAAATGTTTTGCGTATCACATGAGCAGGAAGATTATAAGTAAGCTGCACTTTGCTCAGGTTGAATCTGTCTGTTTTAAACAACCAGAAATCCGAGTTCCGGAAATTGTTATTGTTCTGCGATGAGCTCAAACGCGGGAATTGGGCTGTAGCCTTTGTACTTTCTGTCCACCTGTCCCATACAACTTCAGAATATTTATTATCACCATCAACCCAGTAATAATCATTGTTCTTTAACCCGTTGCCACCAACCGATCCTGTACCCAGCAAATAGAGATTGAAATTTCTATACGTTGCAGTGAAAGTAATTCCATAATTAAGCGGAGCTATCCAGCGGCCGATCATTACTTCGTCCCTTTCATTAATTACATTATCACCATTCTGGTCCCTGTACTTGATATCGCCGGGCCGTACTTCAGTGAACGCCTGCCTGGGGCTGTTATTAATATCGTTCTGGTCTGTAAAAAACCCTTCGCTTACAAGACCGAATATGGCGTCTACAGGTTTGCCCTCCCGGTTTTGATATGCGTCGATATACAGCTCATCGCGTTTGGAAACTTTCGATTTTGAATAAGTAGCATTTATCCCCAGGTTCATATCAACACTCCCTGCTTTCTTGTTCACACCAATCATCACGTCAATACCTGTACGACGGTTGGCATTGTAGTTAGTATAGGGAATAAACGAACTGAAATAGCTTGGGTATTGTGAAAACCGCTGCGTAGCAAGCCCATCCATTTCTGTTATAAAGAAAGTTGTTTGAAGGCTTAGCAGGTTGTTAAAGAAAGCACCTTCAATACCTGCATTCAATTCCTTCCGTTGCGGGAATGAAAGACCCGGGCTGGCGCCATACGATGATGTGGAAGCGCGGTTCTGGGCTTGCAATCCATCATTCCAGGTAAAAAATGCCTGTGATGTGTAAATGTTATCATAGAGATAGTACCCGCTTATATCCAGGTCTGTATTCAGAATACCCGCCGAAGCTGAAAGTTTTAAATAATCAACCGCTCTTGAGCTGGCCAGGAAATTCTCGGCACTTAATAACCAGCCCAGGCTTACTGTAGGTGAAAAAGCCGCGCGGTTGCCATCAGGCAATTTTGTAGAGTTTACATACGCACCGCTGAAATCGGCCCAGTACCTGTGCTTATAGTTGTAACTAAGCTGCAACCCAAGATGGGCATTGGTAATTGGCTGATACACATCATTCACCTTAATGGAAGAACCGTAACCGAGCAATGTAGCTGAAATATTATGATCATTGTTTACTGTTTTATCATAATTGAGCCATGCTGAAAAACCCAGGTTCTGTCTTTGTGTTGTATTGTTGATGTTTTGAGTTCCGGGACGGGAATCCTCTCCAAACTTCTGCAGCTTGATCACAGAATCTGCCGAAGGGTCCCATGTTGGGAAATAAACCGCATAGGTATTGTTGATCGACTGCAGATAGGAATTTGAATAATCAAGATTAAACAAAGTATGGAAGGAAAGTCCTTGCAATAATGACCTGAGATTAACATCAATTCCATTCGTTACCTGGAATGTACGCCTGATGTTCTTATCATAACCCGCCACATACAGATCAGCAATAGGGTTAGTGAGAAACTGCTGTGAACCACCCAGGAGATATTTGCCATCGATAATATTGCGGCTGCTTTTTATCAGCGCAAGAGAAGCCTTGTCGCCGGAAGACACCATGCTTATCGGGATAAGCGGTGTAAGCCTGTTAGGTAATATTGTGGCGGCATTGCCCCAATAGTTGCCACGCCCCCTGCGGCTATCATTAAAGATGGCTGAAACATAAACCGAGCTGGTGATATAATCGTTCAGCCTCAGATCTACATTTCCTCTTACATTAAAACGGTTATCGCCTTCCTTTTTTCCTTCTCCTGCATTCAGCAGGGTTGAACTGTGTGACCAACCAACATTTGAATAAAATCTTGCATTGTCATTCCCGCCGGAAAATTCTGCATTGGCATCAGTGGCATTTTGATACTTTTTGAGATACTCGGATGAATAGTAGTCCACGCTTGGATAGCGGTATGGATTGCCGGTACGATGATTCTGAATAGTAGTAGCATCATAAAGATCTGTCAGCCCGTCATTGCGGCGCGCTTCATTGTAAAGCGACATATAATCAGCAGAGTTAAGATATTCCGGAAGCGCTCTGGGTAAAGCAATGCCTGAATTAACCCTCACGCCTATCTTACGCGTGTTGGCCTCTCCCCTTTTTGTGGTGATCAGGATAACGCCTTTAGCGGCCTGACTGCCATACAACGCAACTGCGTTCACTCCTTTTAAGACAGTGATCTGCTGCACTTCATTAAGCGTAATGTCACTGAACTCGCGGCGTATCCCGTCAATCATCACAATTGCATTCTCCATTCCCCATATATTATTGCTCCATAGCAATCCTCCTACTCTACCATTCATTCCTCCTTCCACAGAAAGATTGTAATCATAATCAATATATGTTTCTGGATTCAATACCGAAACAGCACCGGATAGATCCTGCCTGTCCACTTTCTTAAAAGGAATATTTACTTCCTGTATCCCATAATCATTCGCCAGGGTTATTTTAGCGGGTATTGCATCAACCCTGAACTTTTGCGTTCTGAAACCTTTGGCACTGATCAATGTAACAGAGCGTGCCAATACTGTAATGGTAAACTGTCCTGATGTATCTGTATAAACCGCTTTTTTTCCATCATTGCCCGATATAAGAGCGCCGGCTACCGGCTGGCCTTTTTCATCATAAACAGCTGACTTTATAGTAACCTCATAAGCATTCTGCGCTTTCGGACTCCCGGCAAAACAGGCGAACAACACACAAAACGTTACCCATATTTTACTGTACTTCATTTGATTTGGTTTGGTTTTTAGAATTACCACCCTGGATTTTGTCCAAACGATGGATACAGATTTACCTGATTTGTTGGCAGGGGCAGCCATTTGTGTTTCTGATCAAACACCCTGGTCACCACAACTCTTTCCCGGAGATTGATCGGTTTGCCATTAGGGCCGCGGTCAAAATCGATCACTGTTTTTTCCTTGTACTTTTTTTCACCGGCAAGCAACCACCTGCGCAAGTCATGCCAACGAAGTCCTTCAAAAGAAAGTTCAACGGCTCTTTCCCTGATAAGCTCTTCCATGAATGCTTCTTTGGAAACGAGATACCTGGCATCCACACCAGGAACACCTGCCCTTGCTCTTATCTTGTTCACTGCATCAACTGCAGTGATATAACCCGGATGGCTGCCACCTGGTGATCCATACCCGTGCAATACGGCTTCTGCATACATAAGGTACACATCTGCCAAACGCACATAGGGCATTACGATATTGATATTGTTCCACTCATTGTCGGTACTGTTGCACTTGTTCGTTACGAATTTGCAAAGAAGGTATCCGCTACGGCTGGCATCGTTCTCCCGCCTTAAATTCCCTCCATTATAAAGGTTGGCATAACGGTAATCAGGATTTCCGCTTCCCTGGATTATCCGGACCCCATCATAAGTGATCTCTTTATAGAACCGGGGATCGCGATTGCTCCAGGGATCATTGATGTCATAACCAGAACCAACAGCATCCAAAGGCAACCCATTCGCCATACCAAAATTGTTTACATAATTGGCCGCAGGTGATGATATCCCGGCCTCACCACCTAATGGTGGTGGTATATACATATTCACCAATGACCATCTTGACTGCCATGCTGCATACGTTGGTGGTCCAAAAAGAACTTCAGGATAACCAGGATGCTTTCCATAAGAAGATATAGTGAACCAGTTCTGGCTATAGTTCTCAAAAGGCAACAGCTTATAGTAAGCTTGCCCATCGTCAGAAAGTTTCAGTGTTCTGTAAAATGCCTCGGCCGACTGTTTGCATAATTCAGCATCATACGCCGCATTACCTGTAGACTCCTGGTTCATCATGGGGCTTGCCGCATAAAGCAGATCTTTACCCTTACAGGCAAGAGCTACAGACCTTGTTACACGTTGTTGATTATTGCCAAGGGTTGTCTGGCCAACAGCAGCATTGTCCCAGTTGGTTGGCAATAATGCTGCAGCTTCTTCAAAGTCCTGCGCGGCGCGAAGAGCTGTTTCGCGATAGTTTAGCCTGGGTAATTCCAGTTTTGCTGAACTGGACAGCACCGTATCAATGTAAGGAAGGCCACCCCAGAAACTCATCAACTGGAAATGGAAAAAACCACGGAAGAAAAGCAGTTGTCCTTTAATAACATCTCTTTCTTCCTGTGTGGCATCAACCATCTTATCAATATTAGCCAACCCAACATTGGCCTTGCGTATGCCATACCAACTTAATGGCCACAAGCCTTTATTTTTACTTTCATTCGGGTTAGTATTAGGCCCATTGTCATCAAGCCAGCTATTATCCCAGCCTCCACCATTAGTTCTCCAGGCCCAGTAATTACCATTATCAAATTCAGCATTCAGCCGGTAGTTTGCGTTGGTAGTTGATAAAATATCGTCACCGGTATTCCATTCTCCATTCCATGTTGGTTTGGTCATATCGGGAAGGCAACAATACAATTCTTCTACAAAGCCCTGGAAATTGCGGAAATTGAGAAAAACGTCATTCTCTGAAATGCCTGCCTCCGGCGCCTTGTCCAGGTACTTCCGGCACGAGGTTATTCCTAAAGTTGTCAGGAACACACCCACAGACAGAATTATTTTTATATATGCTTTCATGTTAGATCCTGTTTGTTATTTATAAACTGATATTCATGCCCAGGTTGATCCGGCGAAGCGTGGGATAAGCTCCCTGACCAGCATAGTTGCTGGAGCCAATATTTGCTTCGCGATCATCCGGCATTTTACTCCAGAGAAGGAGATTGTTGCCATTGATATAAATACGCATGGATTGAATCCCTCTTTTCTTCAACCATCCTGGATTTAGTGTATAGGATATTTCTGCTGACTTCAGGCGTACGTAAGAGCCATCATAGTTGTAGAAATCTCCATAGCTATACACGTGTGTCTTCCAGCGGGGCAGATAAGATGTTGCATCGGTGTTATCCTTTGTCCAGTAATCCCCTTGCTTGTAAACAGCATTCAGTGATGCATTGAAGTTGGTTTGGGTAAGATTCCGTGTTACATTATTTACACCGTAGAATTGAACAAATACTGACAACCCTTTATAATCAAACCCAACTGTACCGGTATAAGTATTCTGTGGCCTTTCAGGATAACCGTATGGCACATTATCATAATCATTGATCACACCATCTCCATTGAAGTCGATAAGATTAAAGTTACCCGGCATCTTTTCATTATCATATGCATTAACCATACTGCTTCCATACACTTCATCCCAGGTATTGTAATATCCGGCGCGGATCTGCGACCTGTACTGGCCAATCTGGTAACCTGCCTGTTTTAAATAATCATCCAGTAATTGCGGATCGTCTGCATCGTAAATTTTATCTTTTGCATGTGTTAGAGCTATATTGGACCATAAGCGCCAATCCTTATTAAAGCGTTTATTGAACTTGACCTCTACTTCAAGACCTCTTACTTTAACCTTACCAAGGTTGGCAACCGGTGGTGTGCCGCCGAAATAAACCGGCACAGCCCTTCTGTTACCAGCTAACAGGATGTCGTACCGATAGTCACGGAACACATCGAAACTACCTTCCACAAGCCCGTTCAAAATTGTATAGTCAATACCTATATTGGCTTTCTCTACTGTTTCCCAACGCAGATCAGGGTTTCCGATACTGGCTTCCCTATACCATATATATGGACTATTGTTTCCTCCCGCATCACCCATATGTGTTTGCCCGCCATACGCCCATTGGGTTTGGTACAACCAGCGTCCATTGATATTGTCATTACCTACAAGACCGTATGAACCGCGGATCTTAAGCATGGTGAGCCAGGAAATCCTGTCCATGAACTTTTCATTTGTTACTGTCCATCCCACGGCTGCAGAAGGGAAAAACTCAAACCTGTAATCGCGGCTGAATTTTTCTGAACCATTATAAGCGCCATTGAACTCAACGAAATATTTGTTGGAATAGTTATAAGTGGTCCTGAATACCCAGTCTTCCCGGTAATTAGGAAATTCACTACCGGTAGCATTTTCATCGCGGCTAAAAAGAGCCATCTCTGTAAGATTATGCTTGCCGATCTTCATTGAATGGTTTAACTGCAACTGGTAAAACGTCTTTCTTCTTGTTGCCCCATTCTGCATGGCATCAGGCCTGGTTGACCATAATGGCACCACATAATCAAACTGGTTCGCGCCGGTAGTATTCCTGTATTGAACTCTTCCATCAGGAAAAATATATTTCACAATACCACTTCCGTCATCATAAACACCGCCTTGGGACACAAAGGTGTTGTCCATGGAAAACGTACCTCTTACATTGAGGTTCTTAACAAACATGCTCAGGTCCTGGGTAAGTGTGAAGTCAGTATTTATCTGGGTTGTCTTTGTCTTTCTTACACCGTTATTGGAAAGGATCTGGGCGGAGTTGTTGGTAGACACCGGATCAAGGGGATAATACCCCCAGGAACCATCATCATAACGTGGATAAAAAAGATCAGGTGCAAGACCGTATATTGCCTGGAACCAGGAATATTCAAAACCACTCCACGTGTCCTGCTTATTGCCATGAAGTCCGGCAAGATTTGCGGAAAGCGTAGTAGTCCCTGTTAATTTGAAATCAAGATTAGCCCGCAGGTTCAACCTGTCGTAAAAAAAGCCTGGCTCATATCCTTTATAATTGTTCTGGATCTTCATGATATCTCCTTCATGAAGCAGGTCCAATGAAGTAAAATATTTAACAAATGATGAGCCGCCGGAAACGCTGATGTTTGAGTTGTACGACATAGCTGCTTTTTTAACAGACTCTTCCATCCAGTCAACATTGGGATATTGCTGCGCTTCCTGTTCGTTAGCAGGATTACGGTATTTGTCCATGATAGCGTAAGGAGTGATATCCGCCCATGAAGCTGGATTCATGGCAAGTTCCCGTTCAATTGCCCAGTTCCTGATTTTTAAAGCATCATACGAATCATACTTTTCGGGAAGCCGGGATGGGATCTTCATTGTTGCGTTTGCGATAACACTTATGTTCGCTCTTCCTTCAGCTCCCCTTTTGGTAGTAATAAGTATAACTCAATTAGCACCTTTCACACCGAAAACGGCTGTAGCAGATGCATCTTTCAATACTGAAATGCTTTCCACAGAGCCAATATCCACTCCATTTATCGAGCGTTCGATACCATCCACCAATATCAGCGGGCTGCTGTTATTCCATGTACTTTGTCCTCTTATATATATGGTAGGATCTTCTGCTCCGGGCGTACCTACTCCCGTCACGGTTATTACACCCGGCACATTTCCTGTAAGAGCTCCGCCAATAGTTGATACTCCTCCTGCGCGCTGCAGCACTTTACCCGTAGTTTGAGAAATGGCTCCCACAACGCTTTGCTTTTTTTGACGGCCATAACCTACCACCACCACACTGTCCATCGTTTGTGATGAACCAATTAATCTGATGAAAAGGGTGCGGCTGCTTCCAACAGTAATTTCCTGCGGAGTAAAGCCAACATGGGAAATCATCAACACTGCTTTTTCATTGGCGACAGTTATGGAAAATGACCCGTCAGCTTTTGAAGAAGTGGCATTGGGAACTCCCCTTTCTGTAATACTTACACCGGCAAGAGGCGTTCCTTTTTCATCTACTACTTTGCCCGTTATATCCAATAAAAAATAGCCGGTGCCGGTTTCATCGCCGCCAATACCCGTCCTGTTGTTGATGTTGCCCGCAAAAGACTGCAGAGAGATCAGGCAAATTGCCAGTAAGTTCAAATTTACCAGCAGCAGATATTTCATGGCAAAGCAAGACCTGCCAGACGAAGGGTCTCGTTTAATTTTTTTCATATCATTTTTTGAATTAGGTAATAGAATTCCATTAGCCGCAGGCATTTGTTTTTTGCCCGGGCTTCGAAGAATGCTTCTGCATCCTTGGCTTACTCCTTATTGATATGGGGGAAATGATCAGGTTACTCTTTTCATATAGCAGTAGTTTGGTTTAAGTAGTTTTGTGTTGAATCGTTAGCAGCCAAAAAAACCTGAAACTTTATCTGATTGGCGGGTCTAAGCTAGATAAGCAGCGTATCAAAGGATGGCTGATTTGTTGAAATCAATGGAAGAAATGTTTTGGTATCCGAAAGTTTTTATCTTTGAAAAGGACCAGAATGCCGGAATTGTGGCATTCCGCAGTTCAAATAATTGTTGCTCAAGCCATGAACCTTAAAAAAACCCTGCTGCTTTGTTTGTGTACTGCCGGACTTATCATCCAGGTGGCTGCACAAGAGGACATTAATTTTACTGCACTTACAACCAAAGACGGTCTTTCTTCCAATACAGTCAACGTAATTTTAAAAGACAGGTACGGCTTATTGTGGTTTGGTACCGAAGATGGGCTGGACAAATTTGACGGCACCAATTTTAAGGTCTACCGGCATAAACCCGGCGACTCCACCACCTTACAGGCAAATGAGGTGCTATCACTTCATGAGGACCAATCAGGCAATTTATGGATTGGTACCAGCGGAGGCTCAATAAGCTTTTACGACAGGAAAAGAGATGCGTTTGTCAATTACCGGATGGGCAACAGCTCAGATGCAATAAGGAACAATGTCGTCAGGGCTGTCCGCAGTGATTATCTCGGCAATATCTGGGTGATCCATTATAATGGAGTTGATGTGATCGATCCCAAAACAAGGAAGACCGTAAATATACCGTTCAGTTCCGCCGGCTTAAAGTCTATACCAACCGACCCGGCTATTTCAGCTTACGAGGATAGTAAACGCCGGATGTGGATTGGAACAAGCAACGGGCTGCTTCAATATGACCCTGCTACCAGGATACTAAAACGGTTCCAACATTCCGACCAGGATCCCTCCAGCCTGAGCAGCGGGAATGTAAATGCCATTGTAGAAGACAAACAAGGCAATATATGGATAGGTACCGGCAATGGGTTGAGTATGTACAGAGCTGGGGCCAACCGCTTTATCAACTACAGGAAAGCCAGCGGCAACAGCAATGGCTTAAGCAGCAATACCATTAATTCAATTGCTGTTGAAAATGAAAAATTATGGCTGGGCACAGAAGATGGCCTGAATATTTTTGATACAAAAACAGGCGAGGTCAGAAGGTTAGGATTTGATTATCGCAATATTCACAGCCTGAATGCACAATCTGTCCGTACTGTTTATATCGACAACCAGGGAATTTACTGGCTTGGTATGATTGGAGGCGGGATCAATAAATTCGATAAGAACCTTAACCTCTTCAACTTTGTTAAAAGCAATGTATTTGATGAAAAAGGCCTGAAAGCTTCCTTCGTCAGCTCCTTTGCAGAGGACAATGCAGGTAATGTGTTTGTTGGTACAGAAGGTGGTGGTCTTAGTTTATTCAACCCTGCAACAAGATTATTTCAGCAATTCAATATTCAGTCCCGTGGAAAAGGAGGAGACAACCGGCTTACCATCCTGGCTTTGAAAATGAATAAAAAGGGTCAGTTGATAATCGGGACTTTTTCGGACGGGTTGTTTGTATTGAATCCTTCTTCCCGAAGCTACCAGCAATTCATACAGGGAAATAGTCCTGAAGACCTGAACGCCAATGATGTTTTCTGCATTGAAGAAGACCGGAAAGGGAATATCTGGGTTGGCACTAATGGAGAAGGAATAAATGTTTTAAACAGTAACAACAAGGTTATTCTCAGATACACACCTGATCCAAAACATCCTAATGATATTAAACTACCTATTAATGGTTATATACGGGATATTGAAGAAGACAGCGAAGGAAATATCTGGATAGCCACCCATGGCGGCGGGATCGCTACCCTCCAACCCTCTTCCGGTAAATTCACTATCTATAATACTACCAACAGTAAATTACCTAACGATAAGGTACAGGCCCTGCTGGAGGACAAATACGGGAACATCTGGGCCGGGACATTTGGAGGTGGCGTAGCCACGTTTAAAAAACACACAAATCAACCCATTATCTTTTCGGAGAAAGATGGCTTGCAAAACAATGCCATCTACGAAATATTGGAAGATCAAAAGGGGTTGATATGGGTAAGCACCAATAAAGGGATCAGCAGCATTGACCTTGCTACAAAAAAGATCAACAACTATACCCATCACAATGGCGTTCAAAACAATAATTTCATTCACGGATCAGGTATACGGTTAGCCAGCGGAGAATTATTTTTCGGTGGGTTTGAGGGCTTCAACTATTTTAATCCGGCCAATCTCAAGAAGAACAGCAATATTCCAACAGCGCTGATTACCGATTTACGTATATCCAATCAGTCGGTAAATGCATCAGAAGATGGCCCGATAAGAGAGCATATTTCTGTAGCCAAAGAAATAAATCTTAATTACAAGCAAAACTTTGCTTTAAGTTTTGTAGGACTGAACTATACTTCACCAGTACAAAACCAGTATGCCTACAAACTGGAAGGATTTGATAAAGACTGGAATTACGTGGGCAACACCACGACTGTTTCATACACCAATCTTGACCCGGGTGAATATGTTTTTCGTGTCAGGGCCAGTAATAATGATGGAGTATGGAACAACGAAGGGGCATCAATAAAAATAAATGTCCACCCTCCTTTCTGGCGAAGCTCTTATGCCTATATATTATATGCATTGGCTTTGATTGGCCTGGTACTTTATCTCCGTCACAGAGGCATCAGAAAATTAAACAGAAAGCACGCCCTGGAACAGATAAAGCTCCGTGCAGAACAGGACCGGAAAGAATCAGAGCGTATACATGAACTGGATATGCTAAAACTCAAGTTCCTGACAAACTTAAGCCATGAGTTCAGAACACCGATATCGCTGATACTAGGCCCAACAGAGAAGTTACTCGTCACGCAAAAAAATGAGCAGTCGTCCGGCCAGTTGCACATGATCAAACGTAATGCAAAAAGGCTGCTGAACATGGTTAACCAGCTCCTCGATTTCCGTAAAATGGAGGAACAGGAATTAAAGTTGCATGCGTCGGAAGGTGAACTGATCTCTTTTATACAGGAAGCATGCGACTCGTTTAAAGATCTGTCCGAGAGAAAAAAGATAAGTTTTGCTTTTAAAACTCATATCGAGCAACTTTATACCCGTTTTGACCATGATAAGATCGAAAGGATCTTATTTAATATATTGTCCAACGCATTTAAGTTCACGCTGGAGGGCGGGAAAATATCACTGGAGCTTTCAAGAATGGACAGGGTCGCGGATCCACAGACAACATGGGTATCACTGGCAGTGTCCGACACGGGTATCGGTATCCCGGCAGATAAAAAAGAAAAAATATTTGAACGTTTTTTCCAAAACCCGACCACTGCTTCAATTCTTAACCAGGGAAGCGGGATTGGTT